>RZZN01000335.1 GCA_009929855.1 Gammaproteobacteria bacterium | reverse complement strand
GCGCTGAGGATGCGCTCGGACCAGCGTTCCAGCGCGACCAGGTCGGCTTGTCTGACGCGCTCGCCATGCTGCTCCGCGGCTTGGGCGCCGAATTTGCGGCGGATCAGCCGTAGGAGCAATTCGGCTTCGCCTTGCTGCATGCCCTGCTGCATGCCCTGCTGCATGCCCTGCTGCATGCCCTGCTGCATGCCTTGCTGCATGCCTTGCCGAAAGCCTTCTTCTCTCATGCGGACGGATAAGGCGGTCATGTCGGTAGCCTCCTGAGCGTATTGCTCCTGGTAGCGCTTGAGCTCATTGTCGTCGAGGGCCGCGTAGATGTCGATGAAGTCGGCGTATTTGAGCCGTCGCTCGGGGTTGGGTTCCAACTCCATCAGGCCACGAGTGGCCGCGGCGTAGATGTCGAGCTTGTCTTCTGGTGCGTAGTCCATGCACGGCAGCGTGAGCCGGGCGACGATGTTGTGGCTGTCGAGGTGCTGGCGCGCGGGGGTGGCGAACAGGGCGGTGTTCAGATAACTGAAGCTGAGGTAGTCACGGTTCTCGCTGCCCAGGCAGAGCTGTTCTGGATATGGGCCTGGGTGCAGGAAGATGACCACCGGGACGACGCGTTCGGTCTCGAACAGTTCGCTGAGATCCAGGCAGTAGTGGGCCAGGCGATGGATGGAGAAGCGCTTGGGATCGGTTTCCTCTTCCAGCACGAACAGTAGCGCACTGCGCCGGCCGTCGCCCCATTCCACCAACAGTGGGACATCGAGCTCGCGGAAACGCTCGCCAAGGCGTTCTTTCAGCTGTTCTTCCCGCACCGGCAGGATGCGGGCACCCGCGTCGATGGCCTGGGCCTCGGCGGCGGCGAAGAAGGCAATGGCCTCGCGCGGGTAGTCGAGGATGAGGTTCTTGTAGTTCTGGTCGTGACTCATGGTGCGGGTTGAGGTACCGGGATGATCTTCAATCCGCGCTGCTCCGCGGGCGGGGGGAGTCACAAATCCACAACAACATTGACATCCAACAGCACATGTCTCATACCGGTCGTCCTTGCTCGCGCCGGAGGGCGTTGCGAAGCTCAAATGCCCGTGTGCGCTGCTCTTGCTCTTCGGAGTCTGTTTCATTCAAGCACGCGGGCAGCGGCATTGTTGACGCCATCTCCATGATCGCCTGCATTCTGGCAACTTCGCGGCCGATGTCCTCGGGAAACTCACTGAGATCGTAGGTTGGAAGCGTCTCTTCCGTGTCGGTCACGATGTCATCATCGGGGATCTCCTCGTCGGGGATCTC
>RZZN01000124.1 GCA_009929855.1 Gammaproteobacteria bacterium | reverse complement strand
GTTGAGCAACGGAAATGGGCTAAAAGCCATGGTCGCAATTCGGTCAGCAGCACGGGGGGACGGCGATTTTTTAGGGTTTTCTTTCAGGCACTACTTACTTGCGCGTGATCCAAACTTTCGCGCTTATGCAATTCAGAGCATGACCGGAACCTCGGGCCGACAGCGTGCCCGTACTGAGGCATTGGCAGCATATTATGTGGTCATTCCGGATGCCCCGATCTGGCGGGCTTTCGGAGATCTTATTGGCCCAACGTTCGAGCGCATTAAAGCCGCTGGAGATGAATCCGACACCCTCGCCCAAACCCGCGACCTACTCCTCCCCAAGCTCATGTCCGGTGAAGTCCGCCTCAAGGAGGCCGAGCGCATCGTCGGAGAGGTCATCTGATGAGCAATCTGGGGCGCAGCGTCCGGTTATTTCTGGTCGATGGCAAATCCACCGGTCTCATCACGGCTGAGATCATGAACTGGATCAGCCATGTGCTCACCGGTCGGCGGGCCGAGCTGCCCAAATTCCTCACCCGTGACGAGATCAGCCGCACCAAGAGCCACCTCCTGTTCGGCCGCGATACTGAGAGTACCGATAATCGAAACATGCGCGGGATGATATCCGGTGAGAGCCACCCCCGCGTAGCCCAGCAGACCGGTGAGGTGTCGCTCTCATGGATCTAAATGATAGAAAGGAGCGCTTTTCCCTGGCCTATATCGGTGCCGTCGCGGCGCGCGCCGGGTTCGATCTAGTCGAGCCCAAGGCCGATGTGGACAGTGTTGATGGCATCCTGATCTCACATGTGGGGCGGCGCCCGCGGATCGAGTTTCAGGCCAAGGCGACCGCGCGTGATGTGGTTGGTGATGAGGCTGTCACCTTTCGGCTACCGAAGAAGAATTACGATGAGCTGCGCGCGGATGTGATCATCCCACGCCTGCTGATCCTGGTCGTGCTACCGGAGCGTGAAGAGGACTGGCTGACTCATACCGAGGACGCACTGATCCTGCGCCACTGTGGCTATTGGCTTTCGCTCGCGGGCGAGCCCGAGCGGGAGAATCGGGCGAGCGTGACGGTGAAGATCCCTCGCGGCCAACGTTTCGATCCCGAAGCCTTGCAAACCCTGATGACCCAGTCGAGCCAGAGGCACTCAGATGAGACTTGAGCTGACCGATCAAGATGCCCTCCGCCATCTGCCCTGGGGGGATCTCAAGTCCTACCTGGACGCCCAAGGTTGGCGCTCGGTCGAGCGCATCGGGGACAAGGCGCTGGTCTATGTGCCCGATGCGTCCGAGACCGCGGCGGCGGAGATCCTGGTGCCGTTGCGTGACGACCTGGGGGATTATGTCTCGCGCATGTCCGAGGCGGTCGCGATCCTGGCCGATCGGGAGCAACGCTCGGTCTTGGAAGTCTATCAGGACATCCTGACCTCGGGTCTCGATGTGGTGCGCCTGCGTGCACCCGAGGCGGATGCGAGTGGGGCCATCGGCATCGAGGATGGCGTTGTGCTCCATCAGGAGGCGGAGAATCTGATGCTCGCCGCGGCCTGCTCGGCGGTCGATCCGCGGCGCAATTATCATCTGCGCAAGGTCACCCAGGCGACCGATTATCTGAAATCGGTCAGACTCGGGCCAAGCGAGCGTGGCAGCTATGTGCTGACACTCTTCTCGCCGGTGCAGCCGCGGCTCGAGCATCATCAAGCCTTCGATCTGGGCGAAGAGCCTTTTGCGCGAACGGTGATGCTCCGCCTGGCCGAGGCCTTGGGCGCCGCGAAGCGAGCGGCCGACCGAGCCCGCGCCGACAATGCCTTCGCGCCGTTCGACGATGCCGTCTCGCTGGGCGTGAGTGCAAATCTGTGCGACGCGGTCGCGCGTCTTGCCGAGACGGCCCGAGGCATCGAGATCGGCTTGACCTGGGCGCGCAGTCGCCCGGCGGGTCGTCCGCGCGAGACCTTTCGTTTCAATCCGGATGTGGCCGAGGTGCTATTGGAGGCTGCACGCATCTTTCGACAGTTGGAGCCAGTGACAGATACCCGTGTCACCGGATTCGTGATTGCCCTCGATCGCCCCATTGAGCAGTTCGATGGCAATGCGACCTTACGGACATTGATCGACGAGAAGCCGCGGCGCGTGAAGGTGCGCTTCGAGCAGGATCTCTACCCACTCGTCATTCGCGCCTTTCAGGACAAGTCAGCCATCTCGCTGCTCGGTGACCTCTTTCCGGGCGGCCAACGTTGGGAGCTGCGCAACCCGCGCGAGATTCGCATCCTGGAGGATCAAGAAGAGGACGGATGAGACCCATGACCACCCAACTCGACGAAAGTCAGGTCGAAGAGGCCGCGCTGGCCTGGCTGGCGGATCTCGGCTACACCGTCCTGCACGGCCCCGACCTCTCGCCCGACGGCCCCGCCCCGGAGCGGGCGAGCTATGCCGACGTGATCCTCATCGATCGCTTGCGCACGGCACTGACACGGATCAATCCGCATTTGCCATCCGAGGCCCTGGAGGAGGTGGTCAAGAAGGTCCGACAGACCGAGATGCCTTCCCTGGTCGAGGAAAACCGCCGCTTGCACCGGATGATCGTCGAGGGCGTGGATGTCGAGATCGCTCGCGCCGACGGCAGCATCGGCGGGGATAAAGCCTGGCTGATCGACTTCGAGCACCCCGAGCACAACGACTGGCTGCTGGTGAATCAGCTCACGGTGATCGAGCACCAGAGCAACCGCCGCCCGGACGTGGTGATCTTCATCAACGGTCTGCCGCTGGCGGTCGTGGAGTTGAAGAGTCCCGGCGATGAGAACGCGACCCTGGAAGGCGCGTTCAACCAGCTCCAGACCTACAAGGACCAAATCCCGACGCTCTTCCGCACCAACGCCGTCCTCGTGACCTCCGACGGCATTCAGGCGCGCATCGGCTCGTTGACCGCCGATCGCGAGCGCTTCATGCCCTGGCGCACCGTGGACGGGCAGGCGATCGCACCCAAGGGCGCGCCCGAGCTGGGCACGCTGCTCGAAGGCGTCTTCGAGCAGGGGCGCTTTCTCTCCCTGCTGCGGGATTTCATGGTGTTCGGCAATGTCGGCTCCGGCCTGGTCAAGATCGTCGCCGGATACCATCAGTTCCATGCCGTTCAGCACGCGGTAGCCCAAACCATCGCCGCCTCGGGCGTGGGCGGCGATCGACGCATCGGTGTCATCTGGCACACCCAGGGTTCCGGCAAGAGTCTCCTCATGGCCTTCTATGCCGGGCGCATCGTCGTCGAGCCGGCGCTCGAAAACCCCACCATCGTGGTCATCACCGACCGCAACGATCTCGACGACCAGTTGTTCGGCACCTTCAGTCTGTGCAAGGACCTGCTGCGTCAGACACCCCAACAGGCCGACAGCCGTGAGGATTTGCAACGGATGCTGAGCCGTCCATCCGGCGGGGTGATCTTCACCACCATCCAGAAGTTCTCACCGGCCAAGGGCGAGACCAACTATCCGCTGTTGACGGATCGGCGCAACGTCGTGGTGATCGCCGACGAGGCGCATCGCAGCCAGTACGGCTTCAACGCCAAGGTCGAGCGCAAGACCGGCGAGATGTCCTACGGTTTCGCCAAACACCTGCGCGATGCCCTGCCCAACGCCTCCTTCATCGGCTTTACCGGCACGCCCATCGAGAAGGAGGACGTGAACACGCCCGCCGTGTTCGGCGAGTACATCGACGTTTACGACATCAATCGCGCCGTCGAGGACGGGGCGACCGTGCCGATCTATTATGAGAGCCGCCTCGCCCGCATCGAGCTCGACGAAGCCGCGCGCCCCAAGATCGATGAGGAGGTCGCTGAGCTGACCGAAGACGAGGCATTCAGCGAGCAGGAACGGCTCAAGCGCAAGTGGGCGAGTATCGAGGGCGTGGTGGGGGCCCCGAGCCGTTTGGAGCACATTGCCAAGGACCTCGTACAGCACTATGAGGACCGGGTTCAGGCCATGGATGGCAAAGCGATGATCGTCTGCATGAGCCGCCGCATCTGCGTGGCGCTCTATGACGCGATCGTCAAACTGCGCCCGGATTGGCACAGCGAGGACGACGAGAGCGGCGTCATCAAGATCGTGATGACCGGCTCCGCCGCCGATCCCAAGGAGTGGCAGCCGCACCTCGGCGGCAAGGCCCGCCGCGATCTGCTCGCCAAGCGCGCACGCGATCCGGCCGATCCGCTCAAGCTCGTGATCGTCCGGGACATGTGGCTGACCGGCTTCGACGCACCTTGCATGCACACCATGTACATCGACAAGCCCATGCAGGGGCATGGACTGATGCAGGCCATCGCCCGCGTCAACCGGGTCTTCCGCGACAAGCCCGCCGGGCTGATCGTGGACTACATCGGCATCGCCCAGAACCTCAAGAGCGCCCTCGGGCAGTATTCCGACGGCGACCGCAAGCAGTCCGGGATCGACGAGGCCGAAGCCGTCGCGGTGCTGCTCGAAAAGTACGAGATCGTGCGCGATATGTTCCACGGTTTCGACTATCGCAGCAGTCTTGCGGGAACCCCGAAAGAGCGCCTGGTCGCACTGGCCGGAGCCATCGAGTGGGTGCTCGACAGTCAGCAGCAGGCGGCGGCGAAGGAGACCACCAAGGAGGGGAAGAAGCACGCCCATCGCCGTTTCGCCGACGCAGTGCTGGCACTCTCCAAAGCGTTCGCCTTGGCCGGAGCGAGCGACGAGGCACGGGCGATCCGCGATGAAGTCGGATTTTTTCAGACGGTCCGCGCCGCCCTGGTGAAGAGTGAGCCCCGAACCGGAAAGACCGGCAAGGAACGGGAGCTGGCCATTGCCCAGATCGTCAGCCGCGCCGTGGTGTCCACCGAGATCGTGGATATCCTGGCCGCCGTCGGGTTACAGACGCCTGACATCTCGATCCTGTCCGACGAGTTCCTGGCCGAGGTGCAGGGCCTGGAGAAGAAGAACCTCGCCATGGAGGCGCTGCGCAAGCTCCTGAACGGCGAAATCCGCGCCCGCAGCAAGGCCAACGTGGTGCAGACGCGGGCCTTCTCCGAACGGCTCGAAGCCGCCATCGCCCGCTATCACAACAACGCCATAACCACGGCCCAGGTGATCCAGGAACTGATCGATCTCGCCAAGGAGATCCGTGCCGCCCGGCAGCGCAGCGAGGAGCAGGGGCTCTCCGAGGACGAGATCGCGTTCTATGATGCTCTGGCCGAGAACGAGAGTGCGGTCCAGGTCATGGGCGACGATCAGCTCCGGGTGATCGCCCACGAGCTGCTGAACAGCCTCAAGAAGACCGTCAGCATCGATTGGGCGCAGCGCGAACCCGCACGCGCCCGCATCCGCGTCCTCGTCAAACGCATCCTGCGCCAGTACGGCTACCCCCCGGATCTTCAGGACGCGGCCGTGCAGACGGTGCTTCAGCAGGCTGAGGTGCTTTCGGAACGGTGGGCGGCGTAGGGGAATGGTTCAGCTAAAGCGTTCAGAGATGTGGAGATTGGACGAGCACCAGCCAGGCGACCGCCGCGGCCTCCGTCTGAAGTCTCGGGACATGGGATTCCAGGGCGGCGGTCCGTCATTCTGAAGGACAAACTGAGAGTTCTTCATGAGCCCCGAACAATCACAGCCGCAGCCCAGTGTCGACGTGCAGGGCGACCCGCGCCGGTGCGGCCAGCCGGGACTTCTTCGCCATCGCCTATGGCCAGGGGGTGAGCGCTACGAGGGCTTCCAGTTCGGCGTTGGCGAGGTGGTCTTGGGCGACACGCTGTTGTTGAGTGCGGATTGGGAGTAGGTGATGCGGCGCGGGTCATGCGGTTGCTTGGACGGGTCGGCGGTCGACCGTTCATTCAGGAGGATCTGATGGGAGGAAACCGTTTGAATTGGGACATGGCGAATCGGCGCGAGCGCGCCAGACGCCATGGCTCCGAATCGGCCTTCGCGGATTTGCCGCCGACTGGGTCGTTCGCGCATCGTGCCCGGTATTTCGACCGGAACACAGGGCAATCGCCGAAGCCGCGCGAACCGCTCAAACCATTGGTCCAACCCGCGCCATTTCGCTCCAAGTCACAACAGGCAGGGAAACAGGGCCAAGGAACGCCACGCCAGGCAAAACCGACCAAGCAACTGGCGAAATGTCCCGAGTGCGGTGCGCTCGTCAAGAAACTGCGCGCGCATATCATCAAGCCCTACCCAGCGACGGTGGCCACCTTCTACCAAGCGTTATCATCATCCTGACTAAGGCCCCAAACCGCGCTTGCGAGCCAACGCCGAACGGCACACCAGGACAGCCTGCAAAGCGGATTCGAAACCACTAC
>RZZN01000334.1 GCA_009929855.1 Gammaproteobacteria bacterium | reverse complement strand
TGTCGAAGCTCTCCGGGTCGGTGAGCTTGTCGATGCGCGCTATGGTGCGCTGGTAGGCGTTCTGCTGCCGCGGCGGGATCGGTGGCTGTGGGAGTGGGCCGAGGCTGCTGGTGCGTGGCGAGCGCCGCGAGAAGCGAACGTCGGGGCTTTCTGACGGTGAGGCTGCTTGCGCCTGCGCTCGCGCCTGCGCCTGCGCCTGCGCTTGCGCCTGCCGTTGTGCTTTTACCTTGTCGATGCGCTTGGCGGCTTGTTGGAGGTGCCTTTTTTGAGGACTTGGAGCAGCCGCATCTGCTTGGCTGTTAGCCCCTCCGGCTTGGTCTCCTGCGCCAGCATAATCTTGTCGAGGATCCCGAAGAGTTCGGAGTCGCTCTCCATATCCGGCTTGGGCGAGGATGTCTTGATAGGTGTCTTCATGAAAAAGGCTCCTAAAATCAGGTGTCGCCGCGATCATCGCGTCGGTGAGTTCGTTGTTCTCAATGATGTCCAAGGCTGTCCGGCCTTGAGTTTTTGAGAACTCGTAGAGCGTCTTGGCCCAGCTCCAGATCGTTTCCTGGACCTCGGCTGGCGTCCAGGTCTCACCTGTCATTTTAGACAATCGCCGAGCGGTTGCTCGAACTTTTGCGCTCATCGCCAGGTAGCCCGGACCTTTGCCGGGATCCGTTTTGGTCAGCGATCCACCAAAAATCTTCTGGTCGACTGCTGCAAAAATCGCCATCCATGCGTCATTTGTCACTTCGTTGACAATTCCAACGAGGTTACGATAAAACGAATCGACCTTCGGGCCGCTAAGAATGACGTTTTCAGGAACAGCGGAGGAAAGCGCGCGGATTGCGTTATTTTTCCAAGCGTCCATGATGGCCCGACTTCCGTCATCGTCAACGAGAGGAACGGCCGTTTCAAGGATTTCATTGATTATTTGAGGGTCGGTCGGTCGGCCCGCATCTAGCCATCCTTTCCAGACATGCAGGGCGTTGCGCATGTTTTCTTGGACGGACACTTTCGGGCTGAGCGCCGAGAGCAATATCGCGAATCTTGGCGCATCCGGACCAAACACATGGACAATAGCCTCGCCACTGTGCCGATACCACCCGCGCTTGGCCTTTCCGGCCAGGGCGACTGACGCCATTTCAGCTTCGGTAGGCAAACTCCTGAAGATGGACACCAAGCGCTCGCTGGTGTCCCGGCGCAACTTGGCGCGTTCTGCCGGGGTCAGGTTCCGCCACACCGGATCTAGTCCGGGTACGCCAAACGATGCGGCAGACCTCCGCGCGAA
>RZZN01000123.1 GCA_009929855.1 Gammaproteobacteria bacterium | reverse complement strand
TCGGAGGCCAGGATCTTGATCTCATAGCGATAGGCACCATGCTCGCGCTCGAGCTCAGCCTCGACCATCTGACCTGGCTGCACCGACTGCGCACTGGCCATCACCTCATTCATCGACAGGATCTGGCCGGTCTCGCGCAGTCGCTTGACCTCATCATGGTCGAGCCGCTCGCTGGCCAGGACGCCAAGGCTGATCGCCAACAGCGTCGTGGCGCCGGCCGCCTGCATGATTCGAGTTTTCATTGGTCTACTGTTCCTGTTGCGACTGTTTGGACTCGGGTTTGGACCTCGAGTCTGACCACCGAAGATGAATCCACGCTGAATCTTCGCTGAATGCCGCGCGCACTCGCAAGTCACGGGAGACAGCTGCGCCTGCCGCCAGGACACCGCGGCGGTGGGGCCAAGCGCAGGATGAAGCGCTTGACTGACAGACTGAGGATGGACATGGCCTCTAGGCCCGATGGCCCATCGTTCAGGGCAGGGCGAGCGCATATAAACTTCACTCGCAACAAACATCTCCGGCTTCGGTCGCACCCAAAGGCTGGTCGCGCACGACACACGCGATCATGGCCCGGCGTGCTGTGACGGCTGCGGCGCGGCTCTGACCACCGCGGACGCGCGGGTCGATAACGGCTTCCAGAGCGTCAGATCAATCAGCCAAGAACATTCGGCGTGTCTTTCTCAAACGAACAGTTCCTTTGCGTATTTCACGACCTGGATCGGCGACGTGCCAAGCTCGCTGGGCTGCACCTCGACATTGGCGGTCTGCAGGCGATAGAAGGCACGGATTTCCTTGAAGTCGTTTGGCTCGGTCTTGCTGCCTTCCGAGACGACTAGGATACGATCGTAGCCGGCACACCGGCCTATCTTGCGTTCGAGCTGCTTTCGTTGGCGCTCTTGGGGCGAGTGATCGCGCGCCATCAGTGCTTCAGACCGAGCGATTGACTCAGGAAAGGTACGCCGCCGTAACGCCCCATCAGGTAGCCGCGCCCTAACGCCTCGTTTTTACGCGGGCTGAACTCAGAGAGTGCCACCAGCGTCGATGCCTGATGTTTGCTGCAGGTGACTGTTGCAAGTGAAGTTTATATAGGCTCCACCCTGCGTTCAGGGCAATCTGCTTCACACTGACCCGAGGCATCGACTATACTCCCGCCCCTTGCGACAGAGGCACTTGAAGACTCGACACGCCCCGTTCGATGCTCGACATCGATGGGCCGTCGCGAGGATTCGCCGACATCATCCAAAATCGCCTTCACTCGAGGCAATGGATCCAGCGCACTCGATCCGCGTGACTGCGTCGGCAGCTCAGCGATCGCTCGTGCCACCAGGATGCTGAGACAGGACTCCAGCCATGACACGCACCCTCTCGATCACACTCATCGGTCTGCTTTGCTGTGGCCCCACCGCCCTCGCTGCGGACGATGGTCAGCCACGTTGCTCGGACCGATCGCTGCTGGGCATCTATATCTATAGCATCGTCGGGCGCGATGCCTTGCCGTCGGACGGCGGGACGGGTGGCCCCTACGCCGAGGCCGGACAGGATGTCTTCGACGGACAGGGCATGGTGACCACGACCTATTCGAGCTCGCATGAGCAGGAGCAGGTGATCAGGGGACGCTACAGCCTCGATCCCGACTGCACGGGCAAGGTGACCTACAGCCTGGACGGAGGGACGCAGAAGGTCCATCGGATCTTCGTCGACCCGCTCGGCACGCGGCTTTCATTCATCGATACGACTGACACGACAGAGGGTTACATCCTGGGCGGCGAGAAGATTCGTGTCACCCCACGGGACTCGGCATTGGCGCACTGCTCGACACGACTGTTGCAAGGCACCTACAGCTACAGCATCCATGGTGCGGTGACAACGCCCGCGGGTCTGCGCCTGTTTCGCGAGGCCGGGCTGGAGTCCTTCGACGGCAAGGGGGGCATCGTCAATCGTTTCGTCGACAATCTCGGCAATGAGGCCACCATCACTGGCACCTACGAGATCGCACCCAATTGCATTGGTACAGCCAGCTATGCCAGCGGCGGGGTCTACCGGATCTACCTGGATCCGGTCGGGCGTCATTTCGCCTTCGTGGATCTGACCGCTGGCGCGGAGCGCTCGGGTCTGAATACCCGGATCTCGCGCGGATCGATCGTCAAAGCGCCAGAAAGCGAGTGATTCGCACGCACCCCGGGGCGCTCCGACCCGCGAGTGTCGTGCCTGATGCACGGACTCGCATCCGCGCGTGCCCCATCGGGCCGCGATGCGGCCTGCGTTGAATCGCGCAACGCGGGGAATCGCTCAGTGCGTGCCGGGGCCGGTCTGGCACCCTGGACACCAGTAGGTGGAGCGCGGATTGCGCCCGAGCATGGCGCGCTCCACGACCTCGCCACAGCGCAAACAAGCTGATCCGGCGCGGCGGTAGACCCAGAGGATGCCGCGTCCGTCTTGGATCGGGCGCGTCACCCGCGGTCCACCGTCGAGGTTGCTCATGAGCAGTCGTCCCGCGGTGCGGTAGAGCGCGGCGAAGGTCGCGCTGGACAGCTCATCGAAACGCGTTCGAGGCGCGCAGCCCTCCAGAAAGAGCACCTCCGATTTGTAGACGTTACCGATGCCGCTGGCGATCCGCTGATCGAGCAGCAGATCGGTCAGCTCGGTCTCGGGGGTCAGACACGCGCGCGCCCGATGCATCAGCACCTCCACATCCGGAGCCTCGCGGGTGAGATCCGGTCCCAGTCGATCCACACGATCGCGCGCGCGCAAGCCCGTGGTGGCGAGGATCTCGATCTCCTTGGCGTTGAAACAGACATAGTCCTGATCCGCGACGCCGAGCAGCAGACTCGCCTGACGCGTCGGCTTGCGCCAGGCTTGACCGCGCGGATAGCGATGCCAGGCGCCGTACAGACCCAGATGCACGCGCAGCGTCCAATCCTCCTCGACTTGGACGAACATGTGCTTGCCCTTGCTCGTGACCCCCAGGACACGGCGCCCCTGGAGCTGGCGAGACTCGCGTCCCCACACCAGCGCCCGTGACAGCTGCTGACCACCCAGCGCGTCGGCCAGATAGGCCGCGACCTTATGAATCGTATCACCCTCGGGCATGCGTCTCGCCGTCTCCCACACGCGAATTCATGACAATTCGGCCTTGCTTTTCGTGCGAACGGGCGCCATGATCACGCCACTGTCAAGCGACCAGTGGCCCGACCCACTCCAATCCGGGCCCAATCAGGATGCCACTCGGCAACGTCGGCAGTCCCCAAAGTTCGACCCAACCAGCCACCAGGCAATGAGGACGGGTCATCGGAGATTCTCAAGCATGCTCATCAAGATCGGCGGGGACACCCTCGCCCTGGATCCGGATATTCGTCATCAGATCGAAACCGAGGCCGCCAAGCTCGCCGCCCGCTTCCCCGAGGCAGACATCGAAACTCAGGCGACCATACAGGAAGAATTCGATCCGCTCCATGGTCACCGTATCCGCTGCGAGCTCTCCACCAAGCTCGCGCACGGCCCGCAAGTCATCATCCGCGACGCCCGCAAGAACGCCCAAGAGGCGATCACCCAAGCCTTCACCGCCGCGCGACGCAACCTGCGCCGGGCCCGCGGCAAACCCCCGCTGACCCGACCGCCAGCGCTACAGACCGCGACCTCATCGGTCTAGCGTACAGGCTTGACCTGACCGCCGCGGGCGCCATCCCGCCGTCTCACGACGCAGGCATCGATCCATCCAGAGGATCGCCCCTGGAAATCCAGCCGAATGGCGCCAATTGCACCCTTGACGATGGATGCTTGCCGGCATCCGGACCCGGCAAGCCGATCCATCCAAGGATTCTCGGTCGAATTCATCAACATCCAAAGACCACACGCGTTCGGAATCTCGATCAGGCTCGCGCGAGCCTGGCTCGACAGGAGGCAATCATGAAGGTCGCCATCATCGGCGGGACCGGTTTCGTCGGGACCCATCTCTGCGATCGGCTCATCCAAGAGGGTCATCGTCCGCGCCTACTCGTGCGCCCAGGCAGCGAATCGAAGGTCGCCCGTCCGGCCGACTGCGACATCGTCCGCGGCGATGTCACCGATCGCGCCGCGCTCGAGCAGTGTCTCGAGGGCAGTGATGCGGTGATCTATTTGATCGGCATCCTGCGTGAATTTCCGGCGCGCGGGATCACCTTCGACGGGCTGCAGCGCGCGGGTGTCGAGGACACCATTGCCGTCGCCCAGTCCAAGGGGGTGGAGCGCTTCATCCTGATGAGCGCGAACGGCGTCAAACCCGACGGCACAGCCTATCAGAGAAGCAAGTTTCAGGCTGAGGCCGCGCTGAAGGCATCCGGGTTGCGCTGGACCATCTTCAGGCCATCGGTGATCTTCGGTGATCCGCAAGGGCGCATGGAGTTTTGCTCCCAGTTGAAGAAGGACATCATCGACAGCCCAATACCAGCACCGCTCTTCTTCGCGGGTCTGCTGCCAATGGACGCGGGCGCCTTTCAACTGGCCCCGGTGCATATCCGTGACGTGGCCGCCGCCTTCACGCTCGCCTTGACCGAGACCCGCACCGAATCCCAGACCTACAGCCTCTGCGGTCCACAGCGTCTGAGCTGGAAAGCGATCCTGACCACCATCGCCGCCGCCAGCGGCAAGACCAAGCGGATGCTCCCGGCCCCGGCGATCCTGATCAGGGCCACCGCGGGTCTATTGGATCGCTATCCTTGGTTCCCCATCTCGCGTGACCAGATCCAGATGCTGATGGAAGGCAATGTCTGCGACGAGAACGACAGCTTTGCTCGGCTCGGTCTCACTCCGACAGCCTTCGGCGTCGACCAGTTGGGCTACTTGAATCGCTGAGCACGCCGACCCGCGGCACAGGACCGTCGCTGCAGTGATCGCGCCCGCCCACTCTCGCTCCGAGCGGGCGCGATCCGGGCTCGACCGTGGCTTGCAGGCGGATATTCAACCCAACTGTCTCCAGCCGGGCGTCTCCAGACGGGACGACATCCACATGGCGCGACCGGGCTGGACCCGACGGCGCCAGCATCACGCGGTCTAGTCCCCAACCTCCCAGCCCGAGTCACCGCCACCAGTCGTTTGGCCGTGGCCTGTCAGCACCGACTCGCCCCCAACACTACCAACAGGCCTCGGGCGTGAAGCGCTCGCCGCCGGCATCGACGGCCAGTGTGATCACCCCGCAGCCCGCATCGCCCGCTTGTGCCCCCTGTGCCCTAGCCGTGGCGATGAAGCCAGTCGGAGTGGCCGAGTCCGGAATGATCGCAAGCTGGTAATGACCGTCCGGCGAATCAACCGATAGCCCCAGATCGGACAAGCTTTGGGCGTAGCTGATCCGATTCGCACGCCACTTCTCTTGCTCCAGTTGGATCCGCAGCAGCGCCGCCTGTGCATCCGAGCGTTTCGCCTTGTAGATCTGCCCCTGATAGCTCGGATAGGCGATCGTCGCCAGGATGGCAATGACCGCCACGACCATCATCGCCTCGATCAGCGTGAACCCAAACCAGCTCCTTGCGCGCACTTGAACACCTCCTATTTCCATTCGACCAGACTCGATCGCACACGACCAACAAGCGAGCGAACGATCGAGATCAAGAACCCGCGCCGACGCTCGGGATCAAGAACAGCAACATAGTACACGAAATATAAATATCTAGACCAGCCGGTCTCGTCACGCACGAGTCATCCGCCACACGGCTCTTCCCGCAAAAAGTCGGGACGTCCTCTTCAGAGGAGTCGGGGCGTCCTCGCCCCGAGGAAGGAGAAGTGCAACGCGGATCCTGAAGCAGCGCGCTCATGGGAGCGTCGATCTGGCCTGATGGCCTGGGATGATCCTCACTCGGGGCCTGGAGGCCCCGACTCCTCTAGGGCCAGCGGCCCCCAAGAGGAGCCGGGGCGTCCTCTTCAGAGGAGTCGGGGCGTCCTCGCCCCGAGGAAGGAGAAGTGCAACGCGGATCCTGAAGCAGCACGCTCATGGGAGCGTCGATCTGGCCTGATGGCCTGGGATGATCCTCACTCGGGGCCTGGAGGCCCCGACTCCTCTAGGGCCAGCGCTCCCCCAGAGGAGTCGGGGCGCCCTCTTCAAAGGAGCCGGGCCAGCCTCCAGGTGAGCCGGGGCGTCCTCTTCAGAGGAGCCGGGACGTCCTCTTCAGAGGAGTCGGGGCGTCCTCGCCCCGAGGAAGGAGAAGTGCAACGCGGATCCTGCATCAGCACGCTCATGGGAGCGTCGATCTGGCCTGATGGCCTGGGATGATCCTCGCTCGGGGCCTGGAGGCCCCGAATTTGGGATCTTGGGTTCCTGCGTTCCTGCGTTCCTGCGT
>RZZN01000122.1 GCA_009929855.1 Gammaproteobacteria bacterium | reverse complement strand
CCAAGAGCATGGACATCGCCGCCCTGAGAAAGCAGATTGGACACCGCATCAAGGTCCGCCGGGTCGAGCTCGACTTCGGTCAGGTTGACCTGGCAGATCGCCTCGGCGTCCCACAATCGCGCGTATCTGCGTGGGAACGCGGACAGGCTGGCATCCGTTTGGAGCAAGCCGTGGCGATTGCGGCTGTCCTGCAAACGAGCGTCGCCAACCTGGTCGGCGAGACGACCGCCCGCGGGGATGCGCGATCCTGAGAGCACCCCACGATCGCAGAGGAGAGCGGCAAGGACCGCGCGGACCTGGAGCCTGATCCCAGCTGAAAGGGCGCACTCCGACATAACCCTCATCCCCGACCTCGGCCCTATCACGCTCCTTGCAGATCAGCCGCCACCGCCCAGCGCCCCCGAGGGGTGGAGCGCATCCCGCGCCGGTCTCTTGCGTCCACGGGGCCGTCCCTGGACCCAAGCCTCAGTCGGCGCACGGGCTCCGGCCCGAGGCCCGGGTGCGCTCGTGGCCGGGGTCATGCCGCCGGTAGGGTGGCCATGGCGACGCGCATCCGCCCGATCGGCTGCTGTCCCGATGCCTAGATTTCGGTATTGGCTCATTGGGCACGGCTCGTCGCTTCAGCCCGCTGGTGCTCAACGCGAACCAAGCCCCTCCTGGTATCCTGGTCGACACCTCGAGCAGCGACGATGCCATCGTCCTCCTCCGGGCATTCGCGACCTCAGCCTGGAGCTTCGCAGACCCACGCGGCTGGCAACCGGCACCCGGAGTTGACTCATGCAGATACGGCTCGGCTACGAATTGGTCTACACCTGCCCGCAACACACCCCCATGATCCTGACCTTGAACGTCCATTACAGCCGCGTCCCCGACCTGCTGACGCCCGACCATATCCGCACCCAGCCTGCGGTCCCGCTCACCGCCTACCGCGACGGCTTCGGCAACTGGTGCACCCGCCTGGTGGCCCCCCCGGGTGAGATCCGCATCAGCACCGACACCACCATCCACGACACGGGGCAGCCCGATGCCCGCGACCCGACGGCCCCACAGCACGCCGTCGAAGATCTGCCGAGCGAGACCCTGGTCTACCTCCAGGGCAGCCGCTATTGCGAGACCGACCGGCTCACCGAGACCGCCTGGTCGCTGTTCGCACAGACGCCTCTGGGGTGGCCGCGCGTGCAAGCGATCAGCGATTTCGTCCACCAGCACATCACCTTCGGCTACCAATACTCGCGCGCCACCAAGACCGCGTTGGAGGCCTACCACGAGCGCGCTGGGGTCTGCCGGGACTTCGCGCATCTGGCGATCACCTTCTGCCGCTGCCTCAACATCCCGGCGCGCTATTGCACCGGCTATCTGGGCGATATCGGCATCCCGCCCACAGACGCCCCCATGGACTTCTCCGCCTGGCTGGAGGTGTACCTCGGGGGGCGCTGGCACACCCTGGATCCCCGCAACCGCGTGCCACGCATCGGACGGGTGCTGATCGCCCGGGGGCGCGACGCCGCGGATGTCCCGCTCACCAACACCTTCGGACCCGCCACGCTGACGGGCTTCCGGGTCTGGGCCGATGCGCTGGGGACGGCTTGAGCATGCGCGGCAAGGCGCACTGGGGCGGGTGGTCGCTGCCGGAACCAGCGGGTGATGGGGCACCTCTGCTGCTCGGCCCGGACGAGCCGCCGCCGTTCGAGATCGTCAACCCTGAGGGCACGGGGCGTCTGTTGCTGGTCTGCGACCATGCTTCCAACAACCTGCCACGGCGCCTCGCCCGCCTCGGGCTCACGGATGAGCAACTGCAACAGCATATCGCCTGGGACCCGGGCGCGGGCGCGGTCGCCCGCGGGCTTGCGGGGCGGCTCGATGCGCCGCTCTTCTTGGGCGGCTACTCACGCCTGGCGATCGACCTCAATCGTCCGCTCGAGAGCCCCGAGCTCATCCCCGCGCAGAGCGACGGCGTCCTGATCCCCGGCAACCAGGGGCTGGATCGCAACGCGCGGATCGCGCGGATCGATGCGCTGTTCCTGCCTTACCACCAGGCCATCGCGCAGTGGCTCGACGCGCACCCCGATCCCGGGCTGCGGCTGATCAGTCTGCACAGTTTCACCCCGCGACTCGCCGCTGGCCAGTGGCGCCCCTGGCCAGTTGGCTTGGCCCATGGGCGTGACGCCAGGCTCGCACATCAGCTGCGTCCAGTCCTTGCCGGCCAGCTCGATCGACCGGTCGGCGACAATGAACCCTACGGCATTGACCACACCCATGACTTCACTCTCCCGACGCATGGTGAGCGCCGCGGGCTTGCCCACGTCATGATCGAGATCCGTCAGGACGAGCTGCGAACTCCGTCACAGATCGCGGGCTGGGTGGAGCGTCTGGCACGGGCCTACTCGCGCATCGACGAGGACGCGCAGACAGAGCCACCCTCCACGGGGCAGTCCCGTGCGTGAGCCGCCAGGCACCGGCAACAGCACGCGTCGAATCCAGCGGCTCAGCGCGGCTGATCCAGAGCAGCCGCATTGTTTCCGCTTGTAAATGGTTGAGATAGTCGACAACATCTGTCGTTATCTCAGCCATGTTCACGCCGTCATCATCGCCGCCATCGGCAAGCCGATGGTCTTACGCAACTCTTGCGTGCGTTTAAGGTCCGATCCAAGCGTGTCCAGACCACGAGCCAGGATGTTCCTGGCAGCGTTCAGATCGCGGTCCATGACGTTGCCGCAATCGCACTCGATCGTGCGCTTGCTCAGCGGCATGTCATGCCGTTGACCGCACTCAGAGCAGGTTTTGCTGCTCGGCTCAAAGCGACCGATAAAGGATACGTCGACGCCGCGCAGTTCCGCCTTGTACTCAATCATCCGACGCAGCATGCCGAATCCGGCATCGCTGATCGGGCGGGCGAGCTTGTCGTTGCTGACCATACCGTTGACGTTCAGGTCTTCCAAGCAGACGACTTGGTCGTCGCGGGTCAGTCGGTCAGACAGCTCGTGCAGCACAGCTTGCCGTTGGGCGCTGATGCGCTTGTGCAGCTTGGCAACCGCGAGCTTGGCTCTCGCCCGGCGGTGGCTACCTTTCTGCTTGCGCGACACTCTGCGCTGCGTTCTCTTCAACGCCTTCAGGTTCCTCTTCAGCGTGTTGTTCTCGGGAAAGACGGCGCCGTCCGAGGTGACCGCCAAAGACTTGATACCGAAATCGACGCCGACCGCTTCCTTCTCTGGGGCATGCGGGTTGTCGTCGTCGGTCTCGACCAGGATGGATGCGTAGAACTTGCCGGCGCGCTGGCTGATCGTGACTTGGTTCAGCGTGCCAGTGAAGCGCAGGCGCTGCCGCATCTTGATGCGCGTCTTGAGCTTCTCGATCCGCAGTTCCCGACCTTCCACGTCGAACTTAGGCTTCTCTCGCAAGGCGAAGCTGTCGCCGGTCCCTTTCTTCTTGAAGGTCGGGAAGCCCGGCTTCTGTCCGAGCTTCACTCGACGGAAGAAGTGCTTAAAGGCGTTGTCCAGGTCGTCAATCGCGTTGCGGGTAACGCGCGATGACACTTCGCTGTACCAAGGGAACTCCGGGCGCAGAACGGTGATGTCGTGCTGATCGGCTGCGGCCTTCGACCACTTCACACCGTCCTGTTTGAAGTGGGCAAGGAGCTGGTTGTAGCAGTGCCGCTTGGACCCACAAGCGCGGGCCAGATAGTCCGCTTGTTCTGGGTTTGGGCGCAGCTCAATCTTGTGTGCGAGTCACATCGTGGATTCCAAGCTCTTCTGCAATGGCATCGCCAGCGGACTGAAGGTCGGCCAGGAGCTTCTTGTGCGTCCTGGAGCGGCTTGCGTACAATCGCGCCGAAAAGACCGTGATGATTTCCAGCACATCCTGAGCAAGCTCTTCTTCAAAGCTCGGTTGCTCGCCCTTGTGGATAATGACGATCTCGATGCCTTGTATTTCGCACAACGCAAAAACCAGTTCAGAGCCGAATCGCAGAAGTCTGTCTTTGTGGGTCAACACCAAACGGCGCATCTGGCGCCGAAGGATCATTTCCAGCAGCTTCTGGAGTCCCTTCTTCCGGTCGTTCATGCCAGACCCGGGGTCGCGGATGACCTCGGTGCGCCAACCCTTCGCCGCACAGTAGGCTTTGAGCATCTCGTGCTGACGATCCAGATCCGACTTTTGGTCGTGACTCGACACTCGCGCGTAGCAGATCGTCGGAGCGTTCGCGTCCCCGAGGGAGAGCAGATCGGCAACGGCATAGTACCGAGTCCCGCCCTTCGTTTTGCGCGCCGGGAGAAGCTCACCAGTTGCCTCCCACTTGCGCAGGGTCGCGGGGGTCGAGCCGATCAGCGCGGCAGCTTCGCCAATCTTTACCAGCTTGCGTTCCATAGAATTTATTGAATTTATTGAGCCTGGACCCTTTTTCCTTTTGTCCAGCTGGGCGCGCTGTCGCGCGGACACGGCGGTGGCTGCGGCGATCGTCTCCAAGCGCGCGAAGCCAGTGGCGATGCGCGCGGGCGTTTGCGCCTGCCCGTGCTCGAGATCAAAGGGATGATACGCTTCGCTCAAGGCGCCGATGTGCGCCTTCGCCTCGTCGCGGTGCGCTTGCGCCCGCTCGCGGGCCAAGCTGGCCCCGAGATCGGCATTGAACGCGTGCTCAATACGCGCGGCGAACGCGGGTGGACGACCCGGACCATGGCGGCAGCGCGTGCGCGTCATTGGCCGCACGCGCCGCATTCCAAGCGGCTTTGGCGCTGGCCTCGTCGGTCTCGGCCTGCGCCACGGCACGGGCCAAGGGCAGGGTCAGGGCTTGGCCCACGGCCTGCTGCAGATGAAACAGGTCCGGCGAGTGATGCGCACCCAGGTCACGCTGGACATGGGCTATCGCCATTTTGCCGCTTTGGCGGATTCGTGGTTTCAGTTATCGGTCGTCTCCGCAAGAGCCCTTGACGCGGAGCCGAATTCACTGAATAACAAATTGTTACCAGTCTCAAGGAGCAGGGGGGCATGGCGAAACAACTGACAAGCACGCCGCCGGTGAGGACGCTGCACAGCGTCCAGTACGACCTGTTCTCGACCTTCTTCGGCGAGGCCGCTGAACTCTCCAACACCATCGAACTCTAGGACGCCATCCCGAAATACGCCGTCTCGCCGCGCAACCAGAACGCCCTGCGCAGCGCCGACAATCGCCTGCCGGTGCATGAGTACCGCTTCGCCTACGCGACGCGGCGCGCCGGCCAGAGGATCGAGAGCGCCTGCCGGGTCGCCATCCAGCCCGCCTCCGTCAAGATCGACGGCAGTTACATCGATTTCTATCCCAGTACCGACGAGGAGCTGGTCGAGGAGGTCATCCGCAAAATCTTCGCCGACCAGCAATGCGGCCTGCACGATCCCGACAATACCGAAAGCTGGGTGCGGTTTTCCGTGCAGATGATCCGCAAGGAGCTCAAGGCGCGCGGCAAAACCCGCAGCCTCGACGAGATCAAGCGTTCCATCGATATCCTCTCCAAAACACATGTCTCCCTCTTCGTAGACGACACCGACGATCCGGTCTACTCCGCCCCGATCCTCTCCGATGTCACGCGGGTGACGCGCCAGAAATATCTCGAAGACACTTCCATGACCTGGGTTGCCCGTCTGCCCGCACTGATCTCCAAGAGCGTCAACGAGCTGACCTATCGCCAGTTCAACTACGGCGTGATGATGTCGCTGTCCTCACAGCTTGCGCGCTGGTTCCACAAACGCCTGTCCCACAACGACACCAACGCGAGCTTCTTTGATCCCTACCAGACGCTCTACAGCTCCATACAGCGCGACAGCGGCCTGCTCCAATACAAGCGCACCTACGATAATCTCAAGTTCCTTGAGACCGCCTTCAACGCGCTGCGCGAACACCGGGTGCTGCAGAGCTGGGAGCGCGAGGATGAGCGCAGGGAAGGGCGCAAGATCATCGATATCAAGTACCGGTTGTGTGCGCACTCCGACTTCATCCGGGACATGAAAGCCGCCAACGCGCGTCTCAAGGACTCCCGCACGGTCCTGTCGCGCGGTCCTGTGGATAAAAGCCTCCACGGTGGTCGGTAGACGCCGCAGCAGGTGATAGGCACAAGCCGCAATACTGGTAGGCGGACGCCGCAGCATGTGGTAGGCGGACGCCGCAATGGGGTTTTTGAGTGTGATTCCGGAAAGTTTTTCAGCGGAAAACTGGCCCTGAAGTGGTAGGCACAAGCCGCATGACCCGAAAAATGTGGTAGGTAGTGCCTGAAAGAAAACCCTAAAAAATCGCCGTCCCCCCGTGCTGCTGACCGAATTGCGACCATGGCTTTTAGCCCATTTCCGTTGCTCAACACGAT
>RZZN01000121.1 GCA_009929855.1 Gammaproteobacteria bacterium | reverse complement strand
TGGGCATTGATCCTGGCACGCAGATCGAACGCGGCGGCGCTCGGCGCCGCGCCTTCGGTTGCCAGGCGATCGAGCAGGCCGAGCGCGGCGGTATGATGGCCGGCCCGGGCCTGGTGGGCGGCTTGCGCGAGGATCGCGCGCTCATCCATTCGGCGATCATCGACGGTCGGTGAGGGCGGCCGCTTCTGTCGAGGTTGCGAATCCGCATTTCGGTTCCACATTTTGTTTGGTCTCCAATGGCCCGAATCACTGGCATGGACGCTGGACCCGGGCCGGCCGATCATGACGATTGACGACAAGCTCGAGTCAGAGGATGACGTCCCCGTATCGACGTGAGGCGGCGGTGCTATCTCTTCGCCACAGCTGCCAAAGCTGTCGAACGGCTGATTGCAGGCCCTCGATGTCGTTGTTCTGGATTGCCCGGTGACCCTGCGCAATCAGCCGCTGGGCCTGCGTCGTGTCGGTCATGTCGCTCTGGTTCTCCTCGGCGTACTCCAGTCGGGCGATCCAATAGCCAGGCTCGCGCCGGAGAATCTCGAACCGCAGATCATCCAAGGCATCGATACAGCGACGCACCTGGGTCTCGTCGCGGTTGTCAATGGCTTGTTGAAGATCAGCGAGGAGCCTCTTGTGAAGGCTCCGGTCTTCGTGGGTGACGCTCTTGAGTTCGTCGATCAATTGCTGAAGGCGTCCCTTGGATTCCTCGGCATCGGCGAGTGCCTTAGGCCAGGCCTGCGCATCCTCGGCTTGATCGATCGCCGCGGCGAGGTCCAGCAGTCGGCGATCAAGCTGGGTCTGGGCGTCCGCGTCATGGACGGCGGCTTTGGCGAGTGATTCGGCTTCGGGGATCATCCCTTCACGCTCGATCCGGTCCAGGGCCTGCGTCACCGCCGGCTGCTGGTCACCTCCGGTCTCTTGCTGCACCTTTGCCAGACGCTCCTTTTGCATCTCGAGATCCTGCGCCAGGATCTCCGGCGAGTTGCGAACCATCCTGAGGTCGAAGTCGACCTCGAAGTCCTGATCCAGCAGGGGCACAAAGGCCACGACCTGGACACCCATCGATTCATTCAGCGTGACCGTGATCTCGACGTCACTGCCCGCCGGCAGGTCGCGCCTGATCTTGTCTCCACTGATGGTGAGATCGCCGATCAGATGGTTACGCTGCACCTTGGGATGTTCACCCTCCAGTACCGGGATCCGCACGAGATCTTCGGCGCGGCCGGCCCTGAGGGCGACCGTCGTCCGCACATCTTGTTGTCCCTTCGCCGGCAGTGATTGTCCTTTCTCAACGAATTTGAAGACCTGGCCGTCCGCGAGCCCGATGCCGATGCTTTGGGTGCAAGGTGGCTTGGCCGGCTCGGCGCCGATGGTATAGAAGACCCTGTCTGGTCGGGTCGGGATCCGTCGTCCGGTTGGATCGAGCAGCTCGATCTCGAACTCGCAGCGTCGTTTCCGCTCGGCATAGAGCTGGGTCATGAAGGTCCCGGTGATATCGAGCGGGATGCGACCCGTAGACCAGCGGGTCTTGGTATCGCGTAGCTCAATGGTGCAGCCCGCTACCTTGGCGTCATCGTCCGGGATGATCCGTCCGCCGATATCCGGGTCCGACTCGCTGCCAACGGGTTTGCTGTCGATCTCGACACACCAGGTCCCACGAGGCAGCGCAACCTTAGGGTCGCCTGGCATGGACTGGGTGCTAGCGAAGATCGCTGCCCCGCGGGCGACAACCGTGACCGGGTCGATGCCGAAGTCCAGCATGGCGCCCAGATCGGCCTCTACCGCCTCGCGCACCCAGGGGTTAAGTGTCGAGCCGCCAACCATCAGGACCCGATCGAGACCAGCTCCAGTCAAGCCCTTCTCGCTCAAGGTCCGACGACACAGGCCAAGGGAACGCTCGATATAGGGTCGGCTGATCCTCTCGACGTCCTTCGGTGTCAGGGTATACTCGACCTCGACTGGCTTACCCTCGGCATCCTCGCACAGGCAGTCGATACTGATCTCGACCTCCTGGCGAGTGCGGCAAACCTGGATCTTGGCCTTCTCGATTTCGTATTTCAGACGCCCCAAGGGCCTTTTCCAGCGCGGGACGCGGTGACGAAAGCCTGGCAGCTTGTACTGAGCTTCCAAGAATGGCGCCACGCATTCGGTCACCAGATCCCAGTCGATCAGCTTGCCACCAAGGTGATTGTCGCCATTGTGGTTCACCACCTGGATCAGGCCGTCGCGCACCCGCATCAGGGCCGCATCGAAGGTCCCGCCGCCGAAATCGTAAACGAACCAGTAGGCATTTTCGCTCTCGGTCTGAAAACCATAGGCCAGGGATGCCGACACCGGCTCGAGTAGGATGGGCGCGAGCCTGAATCCGGCCAGCTCCGCGGCCCTGGATGTTGCCTTGATCTGAGGGAGCTCGAAGGCCGCGGGGACAGTGATGACGGCGGCGTCGATCTCTTCGTTCATGCTCGACCGGACATCGGTCCTGAGCGACTTGAGGACCTCCGCCGAGAGCTCTTCGGGAAGCATTTCTCGACCGCTGTCCGCGAATAGCGTCTTGACGGTATCGCCCATGCGTAGCTTGAACTCAACGTCGCCATTGTCGTCCCCCATTTTCAGGGTGTACTCCTTGGCCTCTTCCCCGACTCGTAGACGCCCCTTCTTATCGATATAAACCGCCGAGGGTGTGACCGTCGATTGTTTTGTGTTCGTAATGACCTTAGCGTCGATCCCATCGATGACCGCGATGGTGCTGTTGCTGGTCCCGAGATCGATTCCGAAGTCGATAGTGGCTCTGAACATGCTAATTAACTCCTCAAAAGATCCTGATCTGTTCCGACGGTGTGATTCGCGTCCTTGGCTGGCTCCTGCTCAGCCTGGGCCCGGTGCGAGGACGGCGGAGCGTCTGGCGCCGAGCTTGTGTCGGGCGTCTCGATCGGCATCTGTCCCACATCAGCGTCCTCGAGGCTCGGTGCCATGCTTGCAGCCCCCGTCTCGGGACCCGGTCCCTGACTCGTATCCGGGACGGCCACGAACACCTCGCCACGGCCGATCAACCGATCATCGCGGTAGACGATCGGCGCGACGGTCTCGACGATCTGCTCGGTGGTCGCCCCTTCGGTGGGCAACAGATTCGGTTTCATGGAACCCTCGCTGCCAAGGGTGTAGCGGCGGCCGATCGGGTCGTCGATGACGACCCCCATCTCTTGGAGGGCCATGACCGCGCTCTCGGCCCGGCGGTTGAGCAATCGCAGCTTGCGGTCCTGCTGCACCGCCTGATTGCCCTCGAGCTTGCGTCGGATATCCCAGATACAGACGGCGACCTTGGCGATGGCGCGATCGAGCCGCGCGCTGCTCTCGGTCGAGGATTCCGGCAGCCCGTCCACGGCTGGCTCGACCCTGGCCTGCACCGCCATTGGCGGAAGTGGACGCGCGATCCGTAGCTCCGGCGGATACTGCCATTGGCGCAAGTCACCGATGATCTCCCGTGTCCGCTCACGCAGCAGGGAGAGCACAGAGCCCCGCGACTGCTGCTCGATGGTGTCGGCATGCATCATTTCTGCTCGATCCACTGTTTTAGCTCTCCATCGGCCAAGCCGGCGGTGATCGTCTTACGGTCGCGCCAGATGGCCTTGCTCTTGATCTTGATTCCCGCCTCGTCACAGATCCGCATCGCGTTGGCTGCCGCGGTTTCATTGATGACGCGGGTCCCGCCATAACCGCCCCGGCTGGAGATCAGGATCCCGAGATCCTCATAGTCCGCGTTGTCGGTCACGATCCAGACCGCTGCCTGGCGCACCGCGTAGCTGACGCCGGCCTTGTCCAACACCGGCATGAGTCGAGCGAGATCAGCCTGTTGCGGCGAGCGCTGAACCCTGAAGCTGTCTCGATCCCCGGGAATGTCACGGGGACGGTTCGCGCAGGCCGCTGGCATGGACAGTGACGCCCAGTCATCTTCGGTCAAGGTCAGACTGCGCTCTTCAGTGGCAACCATGTTCTGCGATGAGCTGTTGCGCGAGACGAAAAAGGTGCCGACGGGGACTCGGACGTAGACCGGATAGGGAGTCCGGGGTCTGACTCGCAGACTAACGCTCTGAATACCACTGCCCTCGGTCTGGACTTCGATCTTGCCGGCGGCCAGCAGATCCACGATATCCTGTGGTGATTGATCGAGTCCGCTCAGATCCAGTCCGAGCCGAGTGGCCGTTGCCTCATCCAGCCGCCCGGTCTCTGGTAGTCCCTTGTCCTGTTGATATTTCCGCAGCGCTTGCTCTGTTTTTCCACCCCACAGACCATCGACGGGGCCAGGATCGTATCCCGACTCGGTCAATTCGTTTTGCAGACTGGCGATGAGCGGGTCAGATGGGGCTGCCATCACACTTATTGTGACCCCGATGATCCACCAAGCCATCAAGACGACTGTCATCAAACGTTTCATACTGATCATCCTGCAATCTCCCTTGTTGCAATCCATCAAGTGATTGGCCGTGCATCAGGCGTGAGACTGCACGGCTTTCATTCCTTACTACGCGGGACGGTCGCGAATGTTGCGTGGTCGTGAAAAAATTTTTGCCCTGAGATCAGGGCGAGCGCCGACGCGTGCCGCGTCCTTGGGTCAGGGTCGTAACCTGGCAATGCATGATGCCTTTACGCCATTGATCGAGTTGGATGCCATAGCGCTCCCGCAGACCGGGGTCCTTGCCCATCGCCTCTTCCAGAAGGTCGGCGGCTGCCGAGAGACTCAATGGATCCCTGGCCATCTTGAATGCGGCGTCGAGCGCGGCGAGCGCTTCACCATGGAGATCTCGTCCGGTGTAGCCGGGCAGCGCGTCCTTGGATGTCTTGGGCAGATCGGCGCCCTGTCTCGTGTCGGCATGACCTGGCTCCCAGAGCTCGAGATCAGCCAACAGTGCGATCGCATTCGGATAACGATCCACCGGATTGAAGGCGAGGCAGCGTAGCAGGATGCCTTCGAGACCGGGATCGATGTTGATGTTGTAATCGCTCGGCAGTCGAATCGGCCGCTTGAAACGGCCAGGGTTATCGGCGTCGCGCTCACTGAGGCAGGGGTAAGGCAGTCGGTCGGTCAGGAGCAGATGGAGCGTGGCGCCAAGGCCCCAGACATCGGCGGGGCAAGAATCGATATTATCGAGCGCTTCGGGGGGCTTGAAAGGGAGTGTGCCACGTGATGTGGCCAGCAGGGTCAATGGATTGACTGATTTCGCCAAGCCGAAGTCCGACAGTCGGACATGCAGGCCCGAGGCATCGAAACCGATGAGAATGTTGGCCGGCTTGATATCGCGGTGGACGATCGGTGGTTTGGCTGAATGGGCGACGGCGACGGCACGGCAGGTCTGCCGGATGATCTCTACGGCCTGCTCGACCGGCATCAGGCTCGCGCCGAACGACTTCCAATACTGCTCCAGCGATCCACCGGAGACATAGGTCATCGTGAAATAACCGAAGTCTCCGAACGGCTTGGTGAGCACGTTGGCATCGAGCACCTCGATGATGTTGCGATGCCGCAGCGCCGAGAGGACCAGTGCCTCTTTGAGATCCGACACGATGTCCTCGATGGTGGCACCAGGTGCCTTGAAGACCTTCATGGCCTGGCGGCCCAGGAAGCGATGCTTGACCCGGTAGACCTCGGCAAAGGCACCCTCTCCCAGGAGGCGCTCGACCTCGTAGGTGTCGCGGATCGTCTCGCCTGACCAAAGCAGGGGCATCCTTTACACCATCCATGACTGGTGGAAATCGAGGTGGTCACCTGAATCGAAGTGCGATTCAAGAAAACCCGGATCATTATTAGGTTAAGCTCTAACCCGCTCCCTGACAACAAGATTGTCAAGGTATTCGACGCGATAGGTGGTCGATCCAACCTTGATCATTATTCCGACCAGCCGCGTGCAAACTATGCTTGGCCTGGGCTTCTAGCCGTGACCGTGTCAGGCCAAGATGAGCTGATACCGCACTTGGCGTGGCCTGATGGCCCGAGTTACGATCCCTCCAACCTGGGCTCGGACATCATCCAGCAGCGCGCCGGCGAGGCCCATTATGCCGAGATGAAAGAGGCGGTCATGGAGATCGTGCGGGTCGCCTTCCGGCCCGAGTTCATCAACCGGCTCGACGAGATCGTGGTCTTCCACCCGCTGCAGCAGGCCCAGATCCGCGCCATCGCGCGGATCCAGATCGAGTATCTGCGCCGGCGTCTGGCCGATCGTGAGATGGGTCTGGAGGTCAGCGACGCCGCGCTCGATCATCTCGGGGAGGCCGGCTTCGACCCGGTCTATGGCGCCCGTCCGCTCAAGCGCGCCATCCGCGCCCAGCTCGAGAACCCGCTGGCGCAGGAGATC
>RZZN01000333.1 GCA_009929855.1 Gammaproteobacteria bacterium | reverse complement strand
CTGGTCTACAACGACCGTGAGCGGGTCGGGGCCTGGGTCGCGCAGCGGGTGGGGATGGATTCCCAGTGGGGCGGCTTCGCGGCCCTGGGCCTACTTGATCAGCCCGGCGGTGAGCTGGTGGCCGGCACGGTCTTGAGCGACATCACTGCCACCAACGCCTGCGCGCATGTGGCCTTTACCGGCAAGCACGCGCTCAAGCGGGTGCTGCTCCGCGCCTTTTTCGACTATGCCTTCAACCAATTGGACCTGCACCGTTTGACCGGACTCGTGGACGCCGATAACCACGCAGCGTTACAATTCGATCAACATCTCGGGTTCGAGTACGAGTTCACCATCCCGGACGGCAACGCCGGCGACATCATTCAACTGGTCATGTGGCGCGATAAGTGCCGCTGGCTACGGAGGTAAACGGTATGGGGAAGAAGGCACCGAAGGCCCCGGATTACACCCCGCTGGCGAACGCCTCCAGTGCGGCGGCGAGCATGGGCTACCAGCTCGGGCGCGAGCAACTCGACTTCGCGCGCCAGCAGTACGATGACCTGCGCCCACTCTTTGACCAGATCGTCGGTTCGCAGATCGCCACCCAGGACGAAACGCGCCAGATCGGGCGCGAATCCTTCGACCGTCAGAAGTCCTTCTGGGGGCTGGAAGACTCACTGGTCGCCAACGCGACCCGCTACAACACCGACGTCGAGCGCGAAAAGCTCGCCCGCCTCGCGGCCGCGGATTCCGCCAAAGCCTTCAGCGCAGCGCGTTCATCGAACGAACGAAACATGGCCTCGATGGGCGTCAACCCCAACTCCGGTCGTTTTGCGGGCCTGGGTCGGGCGACGGAACTCGCCCAAGGCGCGGTGAGGGCCAACGCCATGACCAGTGCTCGGGATCAAGCCGAACAACTCGGCTACGCGCGTTCGATGGACGCGGCGGGGCTCGGGCGGGGCCTGACCGGCGCTGGGGTCGGGGCCTACAACGCTGCGATCGGTGCCGGCAACGCTGCCGGGCAGAACGCCATGGCACCAGGCCAGAACTACATGAGCATGTACGGCCAAGGGGTCAACACCATCCAGAACGGTCAGCAGATGCAGATGTCCGGGCTCAACAACATCATGGGCACCCAGGCGAGCATCTACAACAACTACTCGGATCCGCTGATGGCCATCCTCGGGCTGGGCGCGCAGGTTGGTGCCTCGGCGGTGTTTGGTAAATCAGACCGTCGCCTCAAAACCGACATCGAGCGGGTTGGCACTTACCCGAACGGGCTGCCGATGTACGAGTTCCGCTACCGAGACGACCT
>RZZN01000332.1 GCA_009929855.1 Gammaproteobacteria bacterium | reverse complement strand
GGGCATTTCACGACTCTCGATGACGGTACGAACCGACAACTGACCGCAAACGAGTCCTGCCGTCACTGATGCCGAAAATTTTATGTCAACGACTTACCACAAGGTCAGCAAGGCGCCGAAGGGCGTGGCCGATCTCGACGAGGACATCCCCGAGCTCAAGGAGTACGTGCCGGCCTGCGTGCGGGTCTGCGCCCCGAAGGCCCGCTTCTTCGGCGACCTGGATCAGCCCAGCAGCAACGTCAACAAGATGATCGCGGACAAGCGCGGCGTGCGCCTGAAGGATGAGACCGGCAACAAGCCGCAGGTCTATTACCTCTCGGGCGGTGCAACGGCCTCGGTGCCGTCGTTGCGCAGCATGAGCGACTCAAGCAAGGGCTAAGGGGAGGAGATCACCATGACCAGCGTCACTGTTTCAAACAAAGAGATCACCGGCAAACAGCTCGGAATCATGCTGCTTGCCCTGATCGGACTCCTGATCGCAGGCGGGATCGCCATCAGCAACCTGATGGCCGAGGGTCACGCCGCCTACAACACGAGCAACCTCGGTCTCTTCTGGGGCTTTCCGATCGTCGTCTACGACTATTTCCTGCTGACCTCCACGGGGCTGGCGATGGTCGCTTCCATGGCCCTGCTCTTCGGCGGAGAGGACTATCGTCCCATCATCCGGCGCGCGCTCTGGCTCGCCCTGGCCGGTCTGATCGGCGGTGTGGCAGTGTTGATGATGGAGCTGGGCCACCCGCTGCGCGCGCTCTGGGCGATCCCCTTCAGCTTCGCCTTCAACTCGCCGCTCTATTGGAAGGTCATGGCGGTGAGCTTCTATGTCCTGTCGCTGCTGATCCTGCAGGTGCGGATGATGAAGCCCGATTGGCGCATGCAGGATCTGCGGATCAACGCCATGGTGACCTTGGCGCTGGCACTCGGCGTGACCGCCATCGCCGGTGTCGTCTACGGCTCCCAGAGCTTCCGGCCATTCTGGGCCTCGGGCGATATCCCGGTCGCCTTCATCTTCGAGTCGCTCCTGGGCGGGCTCGCCTTCATCATCTTTTTCACCTATCTCGCCTACGCCTTCAACGCGGCCGCGGTTCCGGCGAGCGTGAAGCGACTCTTCAACGACCGTTTGTCCACGCTGTTGGCCTTGGCGATCTTCATTCATCTACTTTTCGTGCTCGCACGCATGAGCAGCGGGCTCTACGGCAATGCCGAGGGACTGCAGGTCTGGCAAACACTCGCCACCTCGCCGCTCTTTTTTGCCGAAATCCTCATCGGTCTGCTGCTGCCGCTCATGCTGCTGATGA
>RZZN01000331.1 GCA_009929855.1 Gammaproteobacteria bacterium | reverse complement strand
TCCCCGGCGCAGGAGGTCTTTCAGCGCCGCCGCGACGGGCTGCAGCGGGGTTTGCAGTTGGATGAGCAAGCCCGCCATGGTTTGGCGCCCGAGCGCGATGCCCTCGCGTGCGAAGATCGTCTCCTGACGATACAGCGGCAGGGCATCGACGAACTTGCTCGTCACGATGGAGGCCAGCAGCGAGCTGTGGGCGATGGATTTGGGGATGATCTGCGCCGGGCGCGGGGCGATCTTCACGCCCGCCTCGGCACCCGGCACGTCCTCGTCACGGGCGACATACTTGGCGCGCTTGTATTCGATGACGTAGGTCTGGCGGGGGATGACCGCCAGTTGCTCGGAGCTGTCGTAGCCGATCAAGACCCAGTCCTCGCCCATGGCGGCTTTCTCCGCTTCGGGGAGATCCAGGATGCGCTCCACGCGTGGCAGATGGCTCGGCAGGGGCCGGCGCACCGGCTTGCCTTTGGGCGGCGCGACGGTGTCTTCGGCGGTGGTCGCCGGCGGCGGGGTGTCGGCCGGCAGCTCGGCTTCGAGCTCGGCGATCAGCGCCTCGAGCTCGGTCTCGTCAAACAGTCCGAGCTGACTGTCGGGGATGCGATCGGCACTGCGGCCGAAGCGCTTGCGCCGCAGCAGCTCGATGTATTCGAGCAACTGGTCAATCCGCTGGGTCTGCTGCTGCAGGGTATTGGATTGCTGTTGCAACCGGAGCGATTGTTCGGCCCGCTCGCGTTCGGATTGCGCCAGTTGATCGCTCAACCGGCCAATGATCCCGTGGAGCATCCCGGGGTCATTCGGAAGTGTTTGAAGCGTGCCGTCCATGGCGTAAATGATACCGCAATACCGAGCTTGATTCGAGCGTGATCGCCTTTAAAGCAGATCGAATTCAGCCCGCCGATGGGCTTTGACACGGCGCGGATCGAGCCCTTCGAGCAACCAGCTCAATTCGCGCAGCGAGAGCATGACCGGCCCATTCGTTTGCGGCGCCGGCCACCAAAACCGCTCGCGCTCCAACCGCCGATACCACAGCCAAAAGCCGTTGTTGTGCCAATAGAGAATCTTGAGCTTGTCGCGGCTGCGATTGCAGAAGACGAACAGATGATCCGAGAACGGATCGGCCTGAAGGACATCGACCACCAAGGCCGCAAGACCGTCGATCTGTTTGCGCATGTCCGTGGCCCCTGCCGCCAGATACACCTGCGTCCGTGCGCCGAAGCCGATCATGCCGCGGTCCGCTGCGCGAGCATCTCCACCACCCGCGCGAGCGTGGCGCCATCGAATCCGGGCGGGACTTCCAGGCGCACG
>RZZN01000330.1 GCA_009929855.1 Gammaproteobacteria bacterium | reverse complement strand
CTCGGTCGAGTCGAGGACGGCCTCGACCCGTTCGGTATCGAAAGGCGCGAACTGGTTGAGGATGCGCAGACGCGGACGCGGCCCCAGGCTGGCGCGCCCCGCCCGCACATTGGAGACCGTGTTGCGCGCCACGCCGAGAAAGTCGGCCAGCTCGGTATCGGTCCGGAATCCGCAGGCATCCTGCACCAAATCCAGCAGTTCGCCCTCGACGTTGAGATCACGTTCCAGACGCTGGCGCGCCCGGGCCTGACGTTGCGCGAGCGCCTGACTGGACTGGCGAATGCGTTCACTCAGTCGCTCGGGCAGCAAGCTTTCCAGCCATTGGCGGCTCTGCAGAAAGCCGATGTGGTCGAGGATCTTCAACCGCTGCAGGATGCCCAGACGCGCCTTGCCATGGCGCACGCTATGGATGGTGGTGCGGGTGATGCCCAGGAAAGCGGCGACCTGTGCATCGGAGTCCAGGCCAAATCCCGTTTTCAGGACATCGAGCAGCTGTGCATCACGATGGGTCATCTCGGGTGGAGTTGCTTTTTTCATCTTGTCTGTTATTGTACCAAACAGTTACATCTGCGCGTTGCACGTCGTATGGAGTCGCTACCGTTAGCGGACGGCTAATTGTTATGGTTTAGAACGGATACATCAACATGTCTACGTTTGCCACACCACGTCGCTATCTGCGCGAGCGGGCGCTCGCCACGCATCTTTCCGTACATCGCTCGACGCTGCGCCGCTGGGTGGCGCGCGGCCTGATGCCGGCGCCGATTCGTCTGGGTTTGCGCACCGTGGTGTGGGATGCCGAGGAGATTGAGCAGTGGCAAGCCGCACGGGCGGCCGCGCCTCGGGACCAGCCTGAGTAAAGGACTCGCTCGAAACAGGCGTGCCCGACGGGTCTGAACCGTCGGGCACAGTCGGCCGGGACGGACCCGCGTCCCGGCCACGACGCTCCAACCGCGACCGACGGTTGAGCACCGGCACGTCACAGTGTACCGCACCCAGCGCGCGTGCGATGCCTGCGCCACGCCTGTGCCGACTGGCGTCACGGTTGGTCTCGCGGTCTTTGTGAGGCGCTCCGATGACCCTGACTCCGCAAGCGACCGAACCGCCTCCCGCGGTTTCGTGCAATCCGGATCCGCTCGGTTCCCGTCTGGCCGATCACGTCCCCGTCAGCGCGCCGCCGGATCCGGAAACGGATTCCGCTGACCCTTGGCTGGACGTGGCCTTTGTCCGCGCCGCCAACCAACCGATTGCGCACGCCCGGCGTCTGCGTTGGTCGGTGCTCGCCCGGCGGCTGGGAGCCATCCAGG
>RZZN01000052.1 GCA_009929855.1 Gammaproteobacteria bacterium | reverse complement strand
TTAACGCCCAGTCGCTTTCGAAGTCGATGTGTACGGAAAAATGTCCCTAACAGTCTGTTTCTTTTGCTATTTAATTTCCCCTGAAATCCGGGAGAGCCCGGCATGCGCCAGATACCCCAATTGCTCCAATCGGTTGAGCTTGTCCAGCATCGGCCGGCGCTCATACGGCTCCTGTAGGTATGACAGCACGGCCGGCAGCAGGCGCGTGCCGATGGCATCCTGGAGCTTGCCGAAGCGCAGCCCGAACGGGTCGAGATCCTGCACGGTCTCGGCATCGAGGGACTGCAGCCGTTCCGCGGTCAGCGGGAGCAGCGGCGCGAGGTCATCGAGTGCATAGCGCATGTAGTAGGCATGCTGGCGACACGCGCGCAAGGCGTCCTGGAGCCGCAAGACAGGGATCTCATCGCTCACAGCCGCACCCCGGTCCGCTCGGCGATGTCGAAGATCGGCGGCCGCGCCCGTCGACCGGGATAGTCGACGAGGACATCGATCCGCTGCTCGCCGAGCGCCCGCTGGACCCGGACCTGGAAGGCGATCTCGGCGCGGACGATGGCATCCGTATCGCTCAGCGCGGTCGTGATCAGCAGGTCGATGTCGCCACCGCGCTTGTGATCGTCGACCCGTGAGCCGAACAGGCGCACCACGGCGTCGTCACCAAAGCAAGCCCGTGCGGCCTGCTCGATCACGCGACGCTGTTGCTCGGTCAGACGCATCTGCCGTTCACCTCCTAACCCTTGCATCGCCCCGCTCAGCGCGGGCGTGAATGAGATCATCGAACGCAAGCGCGGCTCGATTCGGCGGCGGTGCTCGGCGGGGCTCTTCAGGATCTGAGTGCCGCCATCTCCATGTGACTGTAGCGCAGACGTGAGGCGAGCACCCCGGCGATGGCCTCCAGCAGATTGACGGCCAGCCGTTTGTGCTCTTCGCTCAGCGTATCGAACTGCCCGCGCTTGAGGACGAAGAGATCCACGTCGGTGAATGCGATGGCGCGGGTGACGCGGACCTGCCGATCGAGGAATGACATGCCGCCGCAGAAGTCGCCGCGTCCATAGCTGGCGATATGATGACCGGCGGTGCCGCTCACCGGGACGACGACACGCACCGATCCACGTCGAATCAGGAAGATCTCGTCACCCTCCTCGCCGACATCGTAGATGGTCTCGCCGGCCTGGTAGGCACGCTGCTCCAAACAGGCCTCGAGCGCGGTCAAGGTCTCTTCCTTGCGATCCTTGAAGAGATCCATCTCGTGCAGATCGAGCGGGTCTTCCTCGGCCTGCATGGTCGAATCCTCGCCCAGGATCTGATCCTCGACCCATTCGAGCGCATCCTCGATCTCGGGAAAGACCTGCACCTGAGAGGTGAAGGTGGTGATCTCCATCTGGTCGAAGAACTGAGCGATATTGCGACCATTGGGCAGCTCGCGAGGCAGGCTGGTGAAGATCAGGAAGGCCTCTCGCTCCATCAGTGTGTCGCGAATCTGGATCAGTACCTGCGCGGCCGACACGTCGACACCCTGGACCCGGCGCAGATCCAGGATGAAGTATTTGCAGGTGCCGAGCTCAGGCTCGACCGCGCTATAGAGCTGATCCTTGGTCCCGAAGAAGAGGCTCCCTTGGAGCTCGACGATGACCGTTTGGTCGCCTTGCTGCTCCAGGATCTTCATCTCGGCGCGCGAGCGTCGCTGTTTGGAGAAACGACTGTTGCCATAGCCCTTGCCGCGGATGATGGTGCTGGCGAGCTGCTCGCGGATGAAGAGGATCATGGCCAGCCCGATCCCGATGGCCGAGGCGGCGATCAGGCTGAAGGCGAGCGCGGTGACCACGACCGCCACGATGACCACGAAGTCGAACCGTGTCCAGGACGAGGCGAGCAGGTTCAGACTGTGCCAGTCGATCATGCGCAGGCCCACCACGATCAGGATACCCGCCAACGAGGCCACCGGGATCCAGGTGATCAAAGGGCTGAGGATGAGGAAGGCGATGAGCGCGAAGACGCCTTCCAGCATGCCCGAGACACGGGTCTGACCACCACTGGTGTGGTTGACCAGGGTCGCCCCCATCTGACCTGCCCCCGGCATGCCGCCGATGCAGGCGGAGACGATGTTCCCGAGCCCCTGGGCCTTGAGCTCGCGATCCGAATCATGTCGGCTGCGGGTGATGGCATCCAGGACCACGCAGGTCTTGAGGGTGTCGATGGAGAGCAGCACCGCCAGGGTCAGGGCGGGAATGAGCAGATGTCCGATCTCGGCGAGCCGCAGCTCACCGAGATCCTGCCAGCGCCCCGTCACCGCCTGGATGAGACCCGAGGTGTCGCCCGCGAGCGGTCCAATGATGAGTCGGTTGCCCTCGACCACCAGCAGTCCCTGATCGAGCAGGGCCAATCCGAAATAGGTTCCGACCCCCATGATCAGACCCAGGATCACCGCGGGGAGCAGCCTGGTGACCCGCGGCGCGAGCAGGGTGGTCGAGATGGTGACCAAGCCGACCAGGATGCCCTCCCATTGCCAGTGCTCGAGCGCCAGCGTGGCCTGCCACCAGGGGGTGCCGGCGGGGGCACCCAGCAGCTTGGGGATTTGACTGCCGATGATGATCAGACCGACACCACTCAGATAGCCGCTGACCACCGGGTAGGGGATGTAGCGGATCAACCGGCCGATGCCCGCCGTGCCGAGTACGATCTGGATGACACCCGCGAGTAGACCGAGCACGGTCAACATGAGCACAATGGTCGTGGGGTTGGTCCCCTGTTGCACGAGCTGGATGGCAAAGGCGGAGAGGACCGCGGCGGCGGGCGCGCAGGGCGCGGTGATCAAGCGGTTGGTTCCGCCAACCGCGGAGGCGATCAGGCCCAGTGCGATCGTGCCCAGGATGCCCGCCAGCGCACCGATTCCGGCATGGCTGGGGCCGATCACGGCGAAGATGGTCACCCCGAAGGCGATGGCGGACGGGAAGGCGACCAGCATGGCCGCGAAGCCCCCCCAAAAATCACCGATCAGCTTGTTGTCTTTGACGATGGACGGATTCATGGCAAACAAGCCCAAGGCGCGCGGCGAGCAGAGAATTTGTCGTGCCGCGGGAAGTTGAGAGAGGTCGGCCCCGCGCGTGGCCGAGTGCGACGATCAAGGGTGCGATGAACCGGGATCGTGGTGTTGTCCAATGACGATCTCGGGGTGAGGGTTGGCGAGACGCTGAGCCGGGCGTCAGGGCGGGTCGGCAGGCTGGATGCCTGACGACTCGACGGCGCTCGCTCAGAGATGATGACAGAAATATGACAACAAGATTACAGTGACCCAGGCCGTTTGTGAAGCGCCTGGGTTGGTCCTCGGATCCGCTCCATCATGCGATGAGGAGACATCATGTTCAAACACATTCTGGTTCCAACCGATGGGTCCGAGCTGTCCCGCGAGAGTGCCAAGCGCGCCATCCAGTTCGCCAAGTCGGTCGGGGCCCAGGTCACCGCACTCTATGTCTCGGTCAATGCGGATCTCTCCATGCGCAATGAAGGCGATCTGATCGACCCGGCCGCGCTTGACCACTTGACCGATGGCGCGGACCCGGGCTCGGATAAAAGGGCCAAGGAATACCTGGGCTTCGTCAAAAAACTCTGCAAGGAAAAGGGCGTCGAGTGTCACACCATCGTGACGGTCGACAACCAGCCCAACAAGTCGATCGTCGACACTGCTCTGCAGCATGGCTGTGACCTCATCTTCATGGCCTCGCATGGTCTGGGGGGGATGCGCTCGCTGCTGCTGGGCAGCGAAACCCAGAAGGTGCTGGTCCATTCCGGGATCCCGGTCCTGGTCTATCGGTCGCAGACCAAGGAGAAATCTCGCCGCAAGAAGGGATGAATCGCGCGGGGTATGGTTTGCGAAGCGTGATTCGACGTGACGCTTGACGCTTGACGCTGACTGCGCTGAGCGGGGCAGGTTGCCATGCCGCGCGATCCAGCGATCGATGCCAATGGATCGATCAGTTTCACCCTGATGCCAGATGCGCATGCATCGCGTTCGAGCGATCGATATCAGCCGATATCAGGGCTGGCATCCGCACGCTGCCAGCGCCTCCAGTGCAGCAACAGGGCTCGGGTAGTTTCCCATGCGTGCTCCCGACGGTCTCGATTGCGGTCGTCTTTTTCGGGATTGCTGCTCATCCGAATTCCATCTTGACGATTGCCGAAATCCCTGTAGAGTTCGCCTCGCTACTACCCAAGCATTTTACTCGGGCGTGTCGTCGCGCGCCCGGCGCGGGCCGATACACTCTCTTCCTCGAGGAGCGTCGGTGAATGCCCACCCAATTGCTGCGTCCCCATCGCCTGTTACCCCTGCTGGTCTTACTGCTTATGGCGATGCCAGTTGCGGCGACCGTCGACCTCGGCAGCTTGCTCCCAGTCGTAGAGAGCGAGGTTCAGATCAGTCTCAGTCTCGCGCGCCGGCCCTTCAATCGTGAGAGCGGCGAGACCTCCTTGAACGCGATCCTGACCAACCGCTCGACAGAGATTGTCGCCGGCCCGAATTACCTGGTGTTCCAAGCGCTCTCGCCAGATCGAGCGAGCATCGTCAATGCCGATGCGGTGAGCACCACCGGCGAGGCGCTGTTTCAGTACGATACCCTGCCGCCGGGGCAGAGTCTCACCCGCACGGTCGTCCTGTCCAATGCGCGGTCCTTGCCGGTGTCGCCCTTCCAGGTCAAGCGCCTGTTTGCGCAGTCGCTCTACACCACCCGTCCCAGCCCGGTGACGCCTGAGGGGCGCTTGGTGGGTCCCTCCACGGCACCCGCCTTGGAGCACATCGCCGACTACGACCAGGGTGAGACCTACAACCCCGCCGAGATGAGCCGCGACGCACTCGGCATCGAGGTCAACCGCACGCATCTGGAGGTGGATTTCCATGCCGATGTCGAGGTCGGCGCGCTCAACGCCGTGCTCGCGGCCTACGACGCGCGCATCACCGTCCTGCTCGAGGGCGTGACATCGGTCGTGGTGCGCATCCCCGACCCCGGCACCTTGGAGGCTCTGGAACAGATCCGTGGCCGGATGGCAGGCGAGCCGGGGGTCTTCGCGGTGCGTCTGGCCAAGCGCGACCTGGTACCGGATAGTCTGCCGCCCAATTACGAGCCGCCCGAGGCGGTGCTGCCGACCGAACGCGACAAGCTCGATCATCATCTGGCGGTTCGCGCGCATGCCGCCTGGAACGCGCGCGCGGCGCTGCGCCCCGCGCCCGAGCGGCCGCTCGTGGTGGTCGCGGATTTCTACGGCGACGGCCCGCCCAATGCGGACATGGACGTCGCCGACCTGGATACCGATTACAAGAGCGGGGCGCCCGATGACCACGGCTACCATGTGATGGGGACGATCGCCGCCCGCTTCGGCGGTGCGGCGACCGATCGCGGGTTCGCGACCGGGCTCGTCCCCGCGACCCTGTCGGTGCGCGGCATTGACTACCTGAACGCGCCGAACACCGCGACCTTCGCGGCGCGGGTCATTCAGACCATCCGCAATCACGCCGGTAACGTGGTGCTCAACACCAGTATGGGTTTCTCGTGTAACACCCCCGAAACGGCCGAGGAGAATTGCAATTCGTTCACCGCGGCTCAAAAGGCCGCGGTCTGGGCCAAGATGGTCCGCGGCGAGGTGACCTATCTGACCGGCACGAGCAGCCTGGACAGCCTGGAGCGCAAGTTCCTGCATCTGACCTCCGCCGGTAACATCAAGGTGGCGGGCTTCAGGAATGCAACCTTGAGCAGTAAGTACAGCGCGGCGGCCCTCCTTGCCGGTCTCACGGTGCCGGAAAACGGGCTGCCCTTGGCCAATCTCACCAATACCCTGGTGATCGAGAACCGGATCAACACCAGCGACCCCGCCCAAGTGCCGCAGCCCGCCTGTCTTTCTAATAGCTCGAAGTTTCCTGGCAGCCTCTCGGCCATCGGTCATGACGTCTGGTCGCTCACCAATGCCGGCACCACGGCAGGCAACCTCAGGGGCACCTCGATGGCGACCCCGCAGGTGACGGGGCTGGCGGCCTATCTCTGGTCGATCGACCCGACGCTGAGCGTGCAAGCGCTCAAGGACCGGCTGCGCGACACCGCCCGCCCGCTGCCGCTGGCCGAGGTCGACACCACGAACCCCGACTGCAACAAAACCCAGGAGCCGGCCCCGGTGATCGATGCCTATGCTGCCGTGCTGGCGCTCGATCGGCCTGTCGATGAGTTTAGCCCGCTGGAGCTGGCGCCGGTGCGCCTCGCGCTGTTCGATGTCGAGGGTGGCGACGGCGCCTTCACCGAGCAGGATCTCATCACCTATGAGGCGCAGCTTGGGGAGCCAGCCTTTTTAGTCAGCGCCGACTACTCGCGTTACGATCTCAACGGCGATGCCTACACCGGAGGCTCCGCCACCGAGCGTTTCGATCTGGACATTGACGGGTCCTATGGCCGCGTCACCTATACCTTCAATGGCCAGCCGGCCACGCTCGACGAGAATGAGCTGACTGATCTGCAGATCCTCTGCTACTACGCCTACTCGCCGCTCTACACTGGGGATGAGGAGGCGCGTGATGATCTGTTGGCGGCCGATGCCGAGCACTGCGGCGCGGGGGTGGCGGGAAAGATTGCCTTTCAGAGGGGCGACGAGATTTATGTCATGAATGCCGACGGCAGCGAGCAGACGCGTCTGACCAACGCTCCAGGCAACGATGTCGATCCGAACTGGTCCCCCGACGGCAGCCGTATTGCCTTTCTCAGCACCCGCGACGGCCACCCGGATACCTACAACCCCGAGATCTATGTCATGAACGCCGACGGCAGTGGGCAGACGAATCTCACCAATAATCTTGGTATCGAATCTGATCCGACCTGGTCCCCCGACGGCAGCCGCATCGCCTTTAGGAGCTTACGCGACGGCAACGCCGATATCTATGTCGTGAATTCCAACGGCAGTGGTCAGACGCGTCTGACCAACGACCCTGGTTCCGATCTGAGTCCGGCCTGGTCACCAGACGGCAGCCGGATCGCCTTTGACTGCTTCCGCAACGCCAACTCGGAGATCTGTATCATGAACGCCGACGGCAGCGGACAGACGAATCTGACCAACAACCCGACTAGCGATTCAGCGCCAAACTGGTCCCCGAACGGCAGCCGGATCGCCTTTGTGAGCTTCCGCGACGGCGATTACGAGATCTATGTCATGAACGCCGACGGCAGCGGGCAGACACGTCTGACCAACGCCCCTGGCAACGAATTTGATCTGACCTGGTCCCCCGACGGCAGCCGGATCTCCTTTGCGAGTTCCCGCGATGCCGACTTCGAGATCTATGTCATGAATGCCGACGGCAGCGGGCAGTCGCGTCTGACTAACGCTCCTGGTCGAGATAGTGAACCGACCTGGTCCCCCGACGGTAGCCGAATCGCCTTTTGGAGCGAACGCGATGGCAACCGCGAGATCTATGTCATGAGCGCCGACGGCAGCGAGCAGAGGCGTCTGACCAGCGACCCTGCTGGCGACATTAGCCCGCGCTGGCAGCCGCCCCCCGCGCCTTGAAGCGGCATCGACAGCGCTGACCAACGGATCGCGACGGCATGGAGGGCAGGGCGAGAACGACGGCGGCATGCGGAAGAAAGGATGATCCAGAGTATGAGCCGAAACCTGCTGACGCGGGGGCAACCGGCCGAACTGGTGCGTCGACCAATGCAAGCCACGAGCTTTCGCCCTGTCGCTGTGCACGACTGGGTCACCAAGCCGGGTCATCGGCCAACCCCAAAAGACGATACGAGAGGCTTGGTCTTGCGGTGACGGCGATCCGCAACGACGCGGGATCCGTCCTCAGGGCATCTTGGCCTGATCGCTGCTAGAGATGTCTGCCGAAGCGCTCAGCATCGCCGATCAGCGGCAGCGCCATGCGCGGACGCGGCAGCGGCGAGGTGCGCTCAACGGCGCCTTCACGGTCGGCGTGCCCCAAGACGCCATTCGATATTCACTTCGGGAGCCAAAGCCCTTGAGCAGGATCCATTTCATCGGTGGCGAAAAGGGCGGCGTCGGTAAATCCGTGCTGTCCCGTCTGCTGGCCCAATACCATATCGATCATCAGCTACCGTTCCGTGTCTTCGACTCGGACCGCTCCCACGGCGCCATGCTGCGCTTCTATGCCGAGTTTGCCGAGCCGGTCGTGCTCGACGCCTTCGACAGTGCCGACCGACTGATGGAAACGGCAGTGACCGAGCCCGGCAATGTGATCGTCGACCTCGCCGCCCAGACCGCGGCGCCCTTGTTCGACTGGGTCGAGGAGAACGATCTGCCGGGCCTCGCTGCCGAGGAGGGCATCGGGCTGTGCTTCTGGCATGTCATGGATGACGGCGCAGACAGCATCGAGCTACTGTCGACGCTGCTCGGTCGGATCGACCCGCACTCGCCACTCGTGGTCGTCCGCAATCTGGGCCGGGGCAGCGATTTCAGCACCTTCAACCGCTCCGATGCCCATGCCGCGGCCGTCGCGCGCGGCGCGCGGATCATCGACCTGCCAGGACTGCATGCGCCCACCATGAGCCGGATCGATCACCACAACGCGAGCTTTTGGGCCGCCGCCAACAATCGCGACACCCTGGGTCTGATGGACCGTCAGCGGATCCGCGTCTGGCTGCGGCGGTCCTATCAACAGCTCGACGGGCTCGCCGCCGAGCTGCTCGCTACCCCGGTCGCCCCGGCAGCCGAGCCTCAGATCGACAACGGCCCCGAGCAGTACTTCGAGACGGCCAACAACGGCTGCTGAAACAAGGTCAGATCCTGTGTTGGGCATCCAGCAGGATCTGCACTCTCCACCGCTGGCGTCTTCGGCCGGCCAGCACCAGCATCCCGACCCAGAGGTCCAGGCTCATTTCGGGCGGCCCGCCGCGATCGGCGTGCGTCCAGCTTCATAGATGGCGGCGAGCCGCGCGGGTGAGTCTCCCAGGAAGAATCGCGCGAGCAGCACCCCATTGATCAACTGCTGGCGCAGCATCCCATGTCGAGCGAAACGCACCGCCGAGGTGGTGACCGCGCCGGGCAGCTTGCGGACCCGCGCGACCCGACGCACCCGCCGGGCGAGCTCGACATCCTCGAACAGCGGCCAGGGCGGAAAGCCCCCGACCGACTCGTAGACCCGGCGACGCACCACCATCGCCTGATCCCCGAAGGTCGTGAGCCTGGTCTCGAAACGCGAGAGCCAGGCATAGACCGCGAGCAACCAATGGCGACGATCGAAGGCAAGACGAAAGCAGGTCATCCCGACCGCGGGATCGGCGAAGGCCGTGCGCAGCGCCGACTCGGCGTCGGGCGGCAACTCGGTGTCATCGTGCAGGAACATCAAGAGATCTCCGCCAGCCGCACGCGCCCCGCGATCGCACTGGGTCCCCCGGCCACGCGGCGCGCTCAGTCGCCGCGGCGCGGCCGGTCCTGATGCCGCGGGCGACAGGGCGGTCGATGGACGCTCGCGCGATTCGGCCCGGGCCAGGTCATCCGGCTCCACGACCAGCAGCTCGGCAGCGGGCAGGCAGCGTTGCACGGCGGCGAGACGCTGGGCGATCGACTCGTCGAAACGACGGGTCGGGACGATGATGGAGAGCTTCATGGTCTGGTGGCGAGCGAGTCGCTTGCCACGGGGTCTCAATGACCACCTGGAAAGATGAGCGCGGCGGTCTCGAATCCAGCCGTCTCGGCCTTCGCCAGCAACGCGCTCAGCACCTCCTCGGGCAGCTCGGGCTGCCGGGCCAGGATCCAGAAATAGCCGCGGGTCGGACCGCTGACCAGGGCCCAGCCGTACTGCGGATCCAGGGCAAAGACATGGTAGCCGCCGAAGAATGGACCGAAGAAACTGACCTTGAGGCTCGCGACCCCTGGATCCTCGATGAAGTAGGCCCGCCCGCGCGCCTCCTTCCAGACCGATTTGACGGGGTCATAACCGCGATTGAGCACATCTATCCCGCCGTCATCACGCTGGCCATAGGTGGCCGAGACCTGCACCAGACCGCGCTCGAAGGCATGGTCGAGCCGAGCGATTTCGTACCAGGTCCCGAGATAACGCTCGGCATCGAAGCCCCGCACCGGCTCGATGCCGCGTGGCGCCCCGGTGCAGCCGACCAGCAGCAGCACCATGAGCAGGACAGTCAAGCCGGGTTGTCTTGTCGTCATCATGGTGACAGCTTGCCACGAGATGAATGGAGTTGCCAACCACATCAGGAGGATGGGCAAAGCCCGCGCGCACTGCCCGAGGGTCAGCGGCGACGGCGGACGGGCGTGCCCATCCTCCCAGCTCAGGTGAGACCGGTGTCCAACCGCATCGACGCCACACTCTATGCCATGGTAAGGTCCGAGCAACCCATGTCGACAAGATGTCCAAGTCCAACTCGGCAAGCTCGAGCAGGCCCCGCGCAACGCTCGCCAACAGTCGATGGCATGAATGTCGCCAATGTCCAGATCATCACCCCGCACCCTGAAGGATCCCACCTCAGACTCGATTGATCCGATCTCGGCTGAGCGGCTGAGGGACGGTGCTGCCGATGAGCGGCTGCCGGCCGAGGCGAGCCGGCTGCGCCTGATCCTGGACCGGATCCCCATCCCCATCCTGCTCAGCACCCGGGATCAGGATCCGGAGCTGCTCTATGCCAACCCGTTCTTCGTCGCAACCTTCGGCTATTCCAAGGATGAGATTCCAAGGCTGAGCGATTGGGCGATCCTGGCCTATCCGGACGAGGGAGAGCGGCAGGCTAGCCGAGACGCCTGGTCCGCGAAGAGCGAGGATGCGGCCATGCATGGCGCGACCGCCACGATTGAATCTCGGATCACCCGCAAGGATGGGGCGGTCAGGGATGTCTTGGTCGGCACCAGCTTCGTCGACAACCTGATGCTCTTCTCCCTGCTCGACATCACCGACTTCAAGCAGACCGAGTCAGCCCGGCACGAGAGCGAGGAGCGCTTCCGTCTCGCCTTCGACCACAGCAATACCGGCAAGTTGATGGTCGATCTGGATGGCCGGATCTTGCGCGTCAATCGCAAGACGGCCGAGATCTTCGGCTACGACACTGACACCTTGGAGAGGATGACGGTCAACTCGATCGCGCATCCTGAGGATCTGCAACTCAGCACCGGCGTCATCAGCAACGCCATCGCGGGTCAGCGCGATCATCTGGTCTTCGAGAAACGCTATCGACATCGCGATGGCCACATCATTCAGGGTCAGGTCACGACCTCGCTGGTCCGTGACAATGAAGGGCGACCCCTGTATTTCGTCTCGGAGATCGAGGATATCACCGAGCGCAAGCGTGTCGAGGCCGCGCTGCTGGTCGCCAAGGAGCAGGCCGAGCAGGCCCATCGCGCCAAGAGTGACTTTCTGGCCAGCATGACCCATGAGCTGCGGACCCCGCTGCACGCCATCCTGGGTTTCGCCGAGATCCTGATGAAGATGGAGGAGACCCCGAGAGATCCCAGTCCGGGGGGTGTCGCTGAGCCGATCCATGACCCAGCCCAGCGGCGCGAGGCGATGCTCGAAACCATCCTGCGCAACGGACGCCAGCTGCTGAACCTGATCAACGATGTCCTCGACTTGAGCCGTCTGGAGCAGGGGCGCATGCCGCTCCGCGAGCGGAACACCGATCTGCATATCCTGCTGCGCGACTGTACTAGGAGCTTCGTTCCCGCGGCCATCGAGAAGGGATTGGCGCTCAATCTCGAGCTCGACGCTGCACTGCCGGCCGTCGTGCGCGTCGACCGGCAGCGCCTGACCCAGATCCTCGACAATCTGCTCGGCAATGCCATCAAGTTCACCCGGCAGGGGAGGGTCATCCTGAGCGCCGAGGCGACGCCCGATCCACTTGCCCCTGAGCGGATGATCTTGCGCTTAACGGTCGCCGACACCGGACCCGGCATCACTGCCGCCGATCAGGAGCGCATCTTCGCCGAGTTCGTCCAGGCCATGCTGGTCCCGAGTCAGGACACTCCGCGGGGGACGGGGCTGGGGCTGGCCATCTGTCGCCGCCTGGCCGTCCTCATGGGCGGAGCCATCGGTCTGGACAGCGCCCCGGGCGAGGGTAGCCGCTTCACCCTGAGCATCCCGGTCACCCTCGCGAGCAGTGCGAGCGGACCGCTCAAGCCGGGCCGGGGCACGGCTCGGGCGAGACGAGCGCCAGCGGGCGCGACGCTCGCGGCCGACCCCCAGCCACCCCAGGTCTCGGTACTGCGCGAGCTCAAGGTCCTGGCCGAGCTTGGCCAGACCAGCCGACTCCTGGACTGGTGCCGGCATTGGTCAGCCGCGAAGCATCGGCCCGCGTTCGCGGCCCGGGTGCAAGGGCTGGCGCTCGACTTCGAGAACGCCGAGATCGTCGCCCTGGTCGAGTCCAGTCTCGGCGGAGCCGACGCCAATCTCAGGTTGAAACGCGGCGCGGCTGCCGCACACCAACCCAACGGCCGCGCCGGGACGGTCATTCGGCCGATGATCCTGGCCATCGACGACGAGACCGACACCCTGCGTCTGACCTATGAGATCCTGACCGAGCAGGGGCTGGAGATGGCCAGCGCCCGCAATGGACGGGACGGGCTGCGCATCGCCGCCGCGCTGCGCCCGGATCTGATCCTGCTCGACATCCGCATGGTCGAGCTGGACGGCTTCCAGGTCTGTGAGATCCTCAAGGCCGATCCGGCGACCCGCACCATCCCGGTGATCTTCGTCAGCGCACGCGATCAAGTCGAGGACAAGGCACGGGGCTTCATGATTGGCGGTGTCGACTATGTCACCAAGCCATTCGACCTGCACGAGCTGATCTTGCGCATCACCAATCATCTGCGTCTGGCCCGTCCGAACCCGACGCCGACTGATTCCGCTGAAACACCGAGCGATCCGGTCGCCACGTCGCTGTCGCCGGGACGATCGCTCGAGATCCTCATGCGGGCCCGTGACCGACTGCTCGCCGATCTCACCGTCACTCCCGACCTGGCCAGCCTGGCGCGCGAGTGCCACACCAACCGGACCAGTCTACAGCGTCTCTTTCGGGAACATCTGGGGCTGAGCGTCTTCGCTTATCTGCGAGAGCAACGTCTGCAACGGGCCTTGATCCTGCTGCGCGAGGGGCGGCAAAGTGTCGATTTCGCCGCCAACGCCGTCGGTTATTCCAGCGGTCCAGCACTCTCGCGCGCCTTCAAGCAGCGCTTTGGGATTGCCCCCAGCCGTCTATCCTGTTAGGGAGGCGCTGATCAATTTCAGAATCGGGACGGTAGCCCATCGCAAGTAGCTGATATTGCATATCCCGATTCAGCGGGATCCGAATATTTCAGCGTTTCCTTAGAGATCGCCCGCCCCAGCCGCACCCCTCGATCCATCCGCATTTCCGCACGGCCATGAAAGGTTGCCGTGGCGTGATCTCCGCGCCAGGACACACGTCCATCTTGGGTATGCCGCCGCTTGGCCCAGTGCTGACGCTGGATACAGCGCTCATCGGGGCGCCGTCCGTGATCGGTGTGGGGCTTCACTGTGATGAGGATCATCCTGGTGATCGTGCTGATCTGTCGGATGATCGGGTCGGATTGTGGATCGCTCGGCCTGACCGATGTGCCGCCAGTCGGGTCAGCCTCCTGGGCGCATTGGCCATTGCTCCGACACAGACTCACACAAGTCGATTGCCGGGACAGGATCGATCCTGGTGTAGGGGCGAATTCATTCGCCCCGAGAGATCCTCCTGACATGCGCGAGCGGATGAGCTCCGCCAACCGCCGCAGGAAACGATGCTGTACCTGCCGACCACCGAGACTGCGCGGCGGGTGGATCTCTTCATACAGGGTCAAACGGCGACCGCCCACCGGCACCGAGGCGTGCCGCAGATGCAGTGACTGATCCGCCTACAGATCACTCCAGCCGATCAAGATCAGCGGCTCCGCCAAGCCGGCGAGAAGCAGCACGGGACCTGTTATCAAGCCGCTGGGGGCGCGGATGAGTACTTCGACGACGCACTGCTGCTGACCGAGGCCATCAACGTGTCCGGTGTCGGCGCGCTTCTGTCCGACCACGTGGGCGGGACAGTGACGACCGCCCAGATCCGTGCGGCCTTCGACACCGCCTTTGGTCCAGGTGCCGGTGATCGGGTTCAGGTCAAATGTACCGGCGATGGTGGCCGTGTCCTGATCCAGGAGCTCTATGTGCATGTGCGTGGGACGATCTCGCCCGAGGCGGAGATCGGCGCACTGATCAGGGCTGCCGACAGCGTGTCACCCGGCTGTCAGCAAGGCGTCATCGACCCTGCCGGACTCCAGTGACCCGCGACGAGCTCCTGGAGATGCCGGCATTCGACTGGACGGCGCTTTCACCGAGTCTCGGCGTGCCCCGAGCCGCGCGGGTCGCTCGCGGCCTGGACCTGTCCCTTGGCGCGGTCCCAGACGATCGCCTGCAGGTCGCCGATCGGGCGCGTCAGGGGCTCGAGCCGGTGTCCCATGGCTTCCAGTGCTCGCTGTTCGGACTCGCTGAGCGCCCCGGACTCGTACTCGAGGCGGTCGGGAAGGTCTTGATGATGGATCCGCGGTCGCGCAATCCAGTCGTCGATGGGGTCACCATCGACGACGGCTAGGATCCCCTGAAGCACCATGGTGATGATGCGGCTGCCCCCGGGTGTCCCGAGGATCGCCAGCGTCTGCTCTGATTCCAGGAAGGTCGGCGACATGCTCGAGAGCATGCGCTTGCCGGGCGCGATGGCGTTGGCCTCGCCGCCGATCAGACCATAGACATTGGGGACGCCGGGCTGCACCGCGAAGTCGTCCATCTCGTCGTTGAGCAGCACGCCCGTGCCGGGCGCGACGAAACCCGAGCCGAATGGATAGTTGAGGCTGAGGGTCGCGGCAACCCGATTCCCTTCGCGATCGAGGATGGAGAAATGCGTGGTGTCTCGCCCCTCGGGCTGGTCCGCCTCGGTCGCGGCCGCTCGGCTCGGGGTGGCCCGTGTGGGGTCGAAGTCGCGGATCAGACCGGCGGCATAGTAGGGGTGCGTGAGACGCTCGATCGGCAGGCTCACCTGATCCGGATCGCCGAGATGAAGCGCGCGGTCGCGAAAGGCCCGCCGCATCGTCTCGGTGAGTGCATGGATGCGCTGGACCCTAGTCTCGGCTGGCGGCTCGAGCGCGGTCAGCATGTTCAGCATCTGCACCAGCAGCACACCCCCGGAGGAGGGTGGCGCGGCACTGACCAGCCGCCATCCTCGATAGTTCCCGATGATGGGCGCCCGCTCGACGGCACGATAGGCGGCAAGGTCCTCGTGGGTCCAGATCCCGCCCGCGGCGCGCACCCCGCTCACCAAGCGATCGGCCGTCACCCCGGCATAGAAGCCCTCATGTCCCGCACTGGCCAAGCGCTCGAGCGTCTCGGCGAGCTCGGGTTGGCGGAGTCGATGGCCCGCTGGCGGAACCTGATCATCGACCAGGAACTGGGCGGCCCCCGCGGGCGAGGCCTGGAGTGCCGACAGACGCCAGTTGGCCAGTCGCCGGTAAGTCTCGCCGACCTCGAAGCCATCGCGTGCGAGTGCGATCGCTGGGGCCAGGACCTGGGGGAGCGGCAGTTGTCCGTAGTCCTCGGCGAGTCGGACCATGGCCGCGGGCGTCCCCGGGATGCCGGCCGACAGTGGACCGACCAGTGCCAGCTCGGGGATGAATCGACCGTCTTCGTCCAGGAAGAGATCGGCGTGTGCCGCGAGAGGGGCACGCTCGCGCCCGTCGAGCATGGTTTGGTGGCAATCCGGGGCGCGATGGATCAACCAGAATCCGCCGCCGCCGATCCCGGATCCGTACGGCTCGACGACCCCCAGGGCGGCCGTCACCGCGATCGCGGCATCGAATGCATTGCCGCCGGCCGCGAGGATCGCGTGGCCGGCCGCGGTCGCCAGTGGGTGGCCAGTGGCGATGGCGGCCTGTGGCGGGCGAGTCTCGGGTGTCTGGCAGGCCCCCAAGACGACGCCCGGGATCAGGAGGAGGACCATGGCGATCCAGTAGCCGCTCTGGCGCATCGTGGGATGCGGTGATGAGCCGCGATCCCGCGCGCGATCAGACCTCGCGCCTGATGCGCTCACCCATGGCGCACGGCCCGTCCTCGGTCTGCTCGTTGCGGGGATCCTGGATGGTGCATGCAGGTTGATGCATTCATCGGTCATGCGCAGTGCCATTCGATTGCTCCTTGTGGAAAAATGAGTGATCAGGAATTAGTCGTCAGGGGTGAGTGTCACCGCCCGACTGATAGAATGAAAGTCATGCGCCAGACGCTGCATTTTTCCGTTATTTTTTCATTAGTCCTTCTAAACTCATTCTACAGTCTCCAATTGCTCCTCCTATTTTGCAGGGTGGTTGTGGATGGTCGCAGCAGTGCATGACCCTCGTCTCTGATTCTGGAGATCCTCATCATGATGAAAATGGCCAGCGCCGCCGCCTTGGCAGACTCCACGCAGGAGGCCGTCGATGACTGCATCGAAAGTTTGTGTGTTCGCGAGTCGATCGAACCCAACTACTTGATGGCGCAAGTGGATGCTCGCCATGATCTAGACACCGTGGCGCGCGCGCTGCGCCAGCGCTGGCCGGGCGCGCGGCTGCATCTCAGTACCTCCTGTATGGGGAGTTTCACGGAGGCCGCGCTGGCGATGGGGCCAGAGCCGGGGCTGTGTCTGTTCGCGATCGCCGATCCCGACGGCGATTATGGGACGGCTTGCGGAGAATTGGGCGCCGACGCCCGCTCCGCCGCCGCGGCGCTCACGCGCGCCGCGTTGCGGGACGCTGATCGCTTCGGTGAAAGTCCGACCCTGGTGTGGATGTCGAGTGCGCCGGGCAACGAGGAGGACGTCATCGCAGGTATTCAGGATGTGGTGGGCGAGACCACGCCAATCGTCGGAGGCTCGGCGGCCGACAATGAGATCGCCGGAGACTGGCGGATGTCGAATGGCGAGTCGACCGTGGCCCAGGGCATGGTGTTGAGCATGCTGTTTCCGACCGGCAAGGTTGGCGCGGCCTTTCATTCCGGCTATACGCCGACGTCGCAACGCGGCCGCGTCACCCGGTGTGAGGGTCGCCGTCTGTTCGAGATCGATGGTCGACCGGCGGCACGGGTCTATGCGGAATGGACGGGGGGTGCGATCAGTGCTCCGAGCGAGGGCGTGGAGAACGTCCTCATCAGCACGTCGCTGTGGCCACTCGGTCGTACGATGAGCACGCTTGGTGGCGCGGACGTCTACATCCTCTCGCATCCCGAGACCCTCGGCGCGGACGGTTCGATGACCTTGTTCAGCCGACTGGCGGAGGGCGACGAGCTGGTCCAGATGCGCGGTACCATCGAGGCATTGGTGCAACGTCCGCTATTGGTGACTCAGGCCGCGGCGCGGGTGGGAGGGATCGAGCATGGGGACATTGCCGGCATGATCCTGGTATTCTGCGCCGGATGCATGCTCACCGTGCGGGAGCGCATGGATCAGGTCCGGATCTCACTCGCGGAGGCCTTGCCCGGCGTCCCGGTGATCGCGGCCTTCACCTTCGGTGAGCAGGGTCCGTCCATGGCCTGCCACAGTCGCCATGGCAACCTGATGATCTCGTCAGTGGTCTTCTCGCGGTGATCGTGTACTCATGTCGCAGAATGAAGCCCAATTGCTCGATGCCTTGGTCGAATTGGCCAATCTGCGTGAGCGTGATGAGCGTATGCGCAAGAGCAGCGAGGCCATCGCCCTTGCCCTGCAAGATCTGGGAGAAAGCGACGACTGGGAGCATGGCCCGGAGCGGCTGCTCAGTCATCTGACCCAGGCATTGGGCAAGGCTCATCTCGTACTCTGCACACTGGACCCGCGCAGCGCGCCATTGGCCGCGCCGGGCACCAGTCAGGATCTGCTCGACTGTACTCGATCCACCGCCTGGCTGGACTATCTGGCCAAACGACCCTGGCGGGCGCTGGCCGATCCGGATGCACTGAACGCGGCGCTGGGCCTGACGCTGCCGCTGAGTGGATTGACCAGTCTGCTGTGCGGTCGACTCGATGTCGGTGAGCACGGATATCTCGTGGTGTGCGCCGAAACCGACCCTCGCCGTCACCTGTTGGAGCCCACGCAACAAGACCTGTTTCGCCGCTTTCTGCCGATCATCGCCCAAGCGCTGCGCCGCCGTGCCGATGGTCTGCGCGCCCGTGAGAGCGAGGCACGCGAGCGGGCACTGGCCATTGCCAAGGAAGCGGCCGAACAAGCCAGCCGCGCCAAGTCCGAGTTCGTCTCGCGGATGAGTCATGAGCTGCGCACCCCGCTCAATGCCGTGATCGGCTTTGCCGAGCTCCTGCAGGGCGAGCCACTGACGCCGACGCAAAGCCATTATGTCGATCTGATCACCAGCTCCGGCAACCATCTGATGAAGCTGATCAATGCGGTGCTCGACTACGCGAAGATCGAGGCCGGTGGAGTGATCATGGAACAGATCGCATTCGACCTTGCAGAGACACTCGAGTCGGTGTGGGACATGGTGCACGAGCTGGCGCGGGCCAAGGGTCTCGAGTTCAGGATCGAGACCCCGCCCAACCTACCCAGGCGCATGGTGGGTGACCCGACTCGATTGCGGCAGATCCTGATCAACCTGATCAACAACGGCATCAAGTTCACCGACGTCGGCAGGGTCGAGCTGCGGGTCACCGACGACGGCGAGCGGTTGGGGTTTCACGTCAGTGACACTGGGATCGGCATGGATGCGGCGACCCTCGCGCGTCTGTTCATGCCCTTTTCTCAGGCCGATGACAGCATTAGCCGCCGCTATGGCGGAACCGGTCTGGGACTGCTCATCTCCAAGGAGCTTGTGGACGCCATGGGCGGGCGCATCGAGGTCGAGAGCGAGGTCGGCGTCGGCTCATGCTTTCATTTCGATTTGCCCCGGCGCGAGGCACCGGACGAGCGCGATCGTGTGGACGAGGCTCTCGGTCAGGGGCAGCCGACCTCCGCGCATCTGCCGCTGAGCGAGCTCGTTGGTGGTCGCATCCTATTGGTGGACGATAACCTATTGAATCAACAGATCGGCGCCGCCATGCTCGATCGGCTGGAGCTGGATTTCGACCTGGCCGAGCATGGCCGGGATGCCTTGGAGCGGCAAGCGACTCATCCGTATCGGCTGATCTTGATGGACATGGAGATGCCCGAAATGGACGGGCTCAGCGCCACGCGGGCCATCCGTGAACGGGAGCGTGAGCAGGGCCTGCGACGTTTGCCCATCATTGCGATGACTGCCAACGCATTGACCGAGGACCGCCAGCGCTGCTTCGAAGCCGGAATGGATGGTTATATCCCCAAGCCGATCAGCCTTGCCGATCTCGAGTCCGAGATCCGGCGTTTTTTCTCGCAAGGCCGATCACTGTGCTGAGCCCTGATGAGTAATCCAGAATACCCAAGTCGGCGACCCTTGGCTCACCGGTGGGTCAGGTCCGGACTTGTCTTTCTCGGCATCTTCCTCCTGTTTGCCGGATTGGTCGGATATCAGATTCTGATCACACGTTCGGTTGCCAAAAAGGCAGCGGTCACAGACGCCACGAACCTGGCACTGGTGCTCGAATCTCAGATCGATTCAGAATTGGATTCCGCGGCACGCACCGTCCAACTCATTGTCGACACGCTCGATCTCCAGGTCATGGATCCAGCGCAGCTCGACCGCTATGAGTCGGAGGTGAACGCGTTGCTGCGGGCGCATGCCGCGGCCCATCCCATCGCCAATGCGTTGCGGATATTCGATACGGATGGCAACCGGCTTTACACCAGCGCCAGTATCGAACCGGAGAAGCTGATCAATATCGAGGATCGCAATTTTTTTCAGCAACTCCGGGAGGATCCCACCGCCGGCATCCTCTTCTCCCGGGTCGGCTTGGGCCGGCTCACGGGATCTCCGATGATGTGGGTGGCAAAGGCCATCCGCGACCCGGTGGGGCGGTTTCTCGGGGTCGTGGTGGTCGCCGTGGATCTCGCCGCCATTCATGCACATTTTGGCAAGCTCAACTTGGGCGACCAGGGTGTGGTGGTCTTGCGTCGGCTCGACGATGGGGCCGTGGTGGTGCGCTGGCCTGGACCGATCGAGGTCGACAATCGTCCCGAGCCCGATATTCCAACGCGCCAAGCCGTACTCAGGCAGGGTTCGGTTGGCGTGATCGAGATCATCTCGCCAGTCGATGGCTCTCATCGGATCTATGGCTACCGTAAGGTCGGTCGCTCCCCCTTCCTGGTCGCGGTTGGTCTCGCCAGTGAGGACTACTTGAGCGAGTGGCGGCAGGACTCACTCAGACTGCTCATGATGTCACTGATCTTCGTGACCATCCTGGCCATCGTGTTCGTCCAGCTCCTGCTCAGCATGCGCCGGCGTGATCGGACCGAGCTGGCCTTGAGGCGCAGTGAAGTCCGCTTCCGCAGGCTGATCCATGACAACAATTCGGTGATCCTGCAGATCGATCCAACGACTGGAGCCATCCTCGATGCCAATGCGGCGGCCTGCCGCTTCTATGGTTGGTCACAGGCCGACTTTCATGCCAAGTGCTTTCAGGACTTCTGTCAGGCCCCCGCGGCAGCGGTCCGGACTGACCTGCGCATGGCCGTCGAGGGTCACCAAGCCTATCTGGTCTACCCGCAGCGGCTGGCCAATGACGACAGTCGGGTGGTCGAGGTCTATTGCACCCCGATTCAGATGAATGACGGGCTGGTGCTGGTCTCCATCGTCCATGACATCTCCGAGCGCCGGCGCCTGGAGCAAGAGCTTCGCCAGCAAAACCTGCTGCTGAACACCGTTCTGGGCAACCTGGATGCCCATGTCTTCATGAAGGATCGGGAGGGGCGCTTTCTTTACGTCAACCAGGCCGTGGCCGACTTCCTGGGACATTCAGTCTCGGCCCTGGTCGGGGCCCGGCAAGTGGACCTGCTGCCACCGGAGGAGGCCGACTCTATCAGGGAGCTCGATGAGGCGGTCTTCATCAGCGGGCGGCCCTACAGTGGCGAGGAGCGACTGCTCGACCGGTCGGGCGAGCCCCATCATTTCTGGACGGTCAAGGTGCCACTGATGGAGGCCGGGCAGCCCGAGCGGCTCATCGGACTGGCCACCGATATCACCGAGCTGCATCGCTTGCGTGAAGAGTTGGAGCGCCGGGCGACGACCGATGACCTCACTGGAGTGGCCAGCCGTGGTCATTTCTACACCACCGCCGACAACATCCTGGTGCGGGCGCAGCGCTATGGAGAGGCCCTGTCTCTGCTGATCCTCGACATCGACCACTTCAAGGACGTCAACGACACTTACGGCCATCAGGCTGGAGATCGCGTGCTGCGAGGCCTGGCCGAGTATTGCCGCCAGGCGATCCGCGCCTGCGATCTCATCGGTCGCATGGGCGGGGAGGAATTCGCCATCCTGCTGCCCACAACCGGCTCGGCAGTGGCCTGCCAACTCGCCGAGCGCCTGTGCCGCGGTGTGCGGGAGCAGCGTTGGGGTCGCGAACAGTCCACGGATCGGTTCGACGACCTCGCCGTGACCGTCAGTATCGGCGTGGCGGCGCTGCATCCCGCCATCGCCAGCCTCGATGCACTCTACGCCCAGGCGGACCGCGCCCTCTACACCGCCGCCAAGGCCGCGGGGCGAGATCGCGTGAGTTGCGACTAGCGTGGCATTTCCAGATCAGCGTCTGCAGGGGCAGGGCGCATGGACGTCGGGGTCGCGGGCACCGGTGGCGCCGCAGCGTGCCATGGTTTTACTATGCGTCACTCGCCGATTGAGACCCACTGGAGTACCCAAGCATGTCTAGCGCCGCCCCGTCGGTCGCCCACTCGCCCGCGAATCCGCGCTCGCGCGTCATCGTGGCCACGCTCATCGGCACCACGGTCGAGTTCTACGACTTCTATGTCTATGCCACCGCCGCCGTGCTGGTCTTCCCCTATCTCTTCTTCCCGACCGGCAACGAGACGACCGCCCTCCTGTCCTCATTCGCCGTGTTCGGTGCCGCCATGATCGCGCGCCCGCTCGGCGCGATCTTCTTTGGCCATCTCGGCGACAAGCATGGACGCAAGACCACACTGATCGGGGCACTGCTCACCATGGGCATCGCGACCTTCCTGATCGGTCTGCTGCCGACCTATGCCATGGCGGGCTGGCTGGCTCCCCTGCTGCTGGTCATCCTGCGGCTCGCCCAGGGCTTCGCGATCGGTGGCGAGTGGAGCGGCGCGGCACTGGTGGCGACCGAGAATGCCCCCCATGGTCAGCGCGCCTGGTATGGCACCTTTCCCCAACTCGGCGCGCCGCTCGGCTTCATCATTGCCAATGGGCTCTTTCTGATCATCGCGCTACTCCTGCCCTCTGATGACCCATCCAGGCCATCCGCTGAATTTCTCGACTGGGGCTGGCGGATTCCGTTCCTCTTTTCGATCGTCATGGTCGGCATCGGTCTCTGGGTGCGCCTCAATCTGGTGGAAAGCACCGTCTTCACCAACACGCGCCAGGCCGGCAAGATCAGACGACTCCCCTTGGCCTCGGTCTTCAAGAATCACTGGCGCAAGCTGATCCTGGGCACCTTCTTCATGCTCGCCACCTACGTGCTCTTCTATCTGATGACGGCCTTCTCGCTGAGCTATGGACGCGCACCGATCGATGCCGTGGCCCCCGCCTTGACGGGTCTCGGCTACAGCTACAACAGCTTCGTGCTCATGATGATCGGCGGCGTGGTCTTCTTCGGGATCTTCACACTGCTCTCGGGTCCCTGGGCCGATCGTTTCGGGCGCCGCACGACCCTGATCTGGGTGACCTTGGGCATCATCCTCTTCGGGCTGCTCTGGGTCCCCATGCTGGCTGCTGGCTTCATCGGTGTGATGGCTTGGCTCATCCTGGGCTTCACGCTGATGGGCATGACCTTCGGACCCATGGGTGCGCTCTTGCCCGAGCTGTTTCCGACCAATGTGCGCTATACCGGCTCAGGCATCTCATACAATGCCAGCTCGATCCTGGGCGCGGCCGTCGCCCCGATCATCGCCGTGGCGCTCTGGACGCTGGGTGATGGCAGTCCATTCTGGGTCGGCATCTATCTCTCGGCGATGGCCAGCCTGACCCTGATCGCCTTGATCCTGAGCAAGGAGACCAAGGACGTCGACATCATGCACTGATCCTGGGCCACGCGATGCGCAGTGCAGTCGAGCCGTTCCGGGCCGTTCTGATCCGAGCTCGGGCATGGCCGTTCCGGCGACAGTTTGCTTCGGGACAACGGGGCCAGTGCGGCCTTGCCAGGCCGCGCTGCTGGAATTGGCGCGCTGGATCTCGGTTACATACAATCGCCCAATGAAAGGCGTAACGGCGAAAGCCCTGTCACTGGCGTTGCTGCTCCTGATCGGCCTCCCGGCCCTAGCCCCAGCCCTGGCCGGCGAGGCGGTGCGGATCCAGCTCAAGTGGTACCACCAATTCCAGTTCGCCGGCTACTATGCCGCGCTGGAACAGGGCTTTTTTGCCGAGGAAGGACTCGAGGTCGAGCTGCTGGAACGCGACCCGAACAAAAACAACATCCTGCAAGTGTATGAGGGCGAGGCCGAGTACGGCATCGCCGATTCGGTGCTCCTGCTCTATCAAACCGCCGGCCTGGGGCTGCGCATCGTCGCACCCATCTTCCAGGAATCGCCCAATGTCCTCATGACCCTGGCCTCATCCGGCATCGAAACGCCCCAGGATCTGGTCGGGCGACGCATCCGACTTTACGACAACGAGACCGACGGCTTTCCGCTGCTGGCCTTCCTCGCCGAGCAGGGTGTGCTCGAGCGCGGCTTCATTCGCCAGCCCTTCAACCCGGATTTCGAGTTACTCGCACGCGGCGAAAGCGATGCCATGCACGGCTATGCCGGCAACGAACCCTATCTTCTGAGTGAGCTCGGATATGAGGTTCGCGTCTTCCATCCGGCGCATTACGGCATCGATCTCTACGGCGACATGCTCTTCACCACCGAGCAAGAGACCGAGCAACACCCCGAGCGTGTCGAGGCCATGCGCCGGGCGGTCCTCAAGGGCTGGGAATACGCCCTCGATCACAAGGAGGAGATCGCCCGGCTGATCCTCGATCAATACAGCCAGCGCAAGAGCTTCGAGGCGCTGATGTACGAAGCCCAGGCCATCGAGCAGGCCGTCGCCCGCTTCAGCGTCCCGCTGGGCACGCTCGATCCCGGGCGTCTGCGTTACATCCAGGCGCTCTATCAGCGTCATGGCCTGCTCGACGAGCAGTTGACGCTCGAGACCGGCACCTTCTTCCTCGACGACGAACCGGCGGACATCCCCTTGACCAAGGATGAGCAGGCCTTTCTGCGGGCGCATCCGGTCATCCGGGTCGCGATCGATCCGGACTGGTATCCGCTCGAATTCGTCGATGAAAACGGCCGTTTCGGCGGCATCTCGGCCGATTATCTGGCGCTGCTGGAAGCCCGATTGGGGATCCGCTTCGAGCCGGCCACCGATCTGACCTGGATGCGCGCCATGGAACTGCTGCGCGCACGCGAGCTGGATATGTTCTCCATGGCCGCCCAGACGCCGGAACGCTCGACCTATGCGCTCTTCACCGAGCCCTATATCCGCTCGCCCATGGTCATCGTCACCACGGATCAGGTGGACTATATCGGCGATCCGACGCGACTGCTCGGACACGACATCGCCGTGGTTCAGGGCTATGCCTCACATGAATGGCTGTCGACCCATCATCCCGAGCTGCGTCTGCGTCCAGTCGCCGGCACGCGACAGGGGCTGGAGCAGGTCGCCACCGGCGAGGTCTATGCCCTGGTCGACAATCTGGCTGCCGTGAGTTTCCTGATCAAGCAGCAGGGGCTGTCCAACCTCAAGATCTCCGGTCAGCTCCCGATCGCCTACGATCTGGCGATGGCAGCGCGCAATGACTGGCCGTTGCTGCGCTCGATCCTGCAAAAGGGGTTGGAGTCCATCAGCCAGGACGAAAAGAATGCGATCTACGACAAATGGATTCGTCTGCAATACGAGACCCGGCTCGATCTCGGGCGGATCGCACCCTATTTTCTGGGCTTGGTGGTGATTCTGCTGCTGGTCAGTTTCGATGCACTGCGTTTCCGGCGGCTGCATCTGCGTCTCGGTCAGTCCAACGCGCAGCTCAAGGAAGCCGAGGAGCGCTTGATCAATCAGAACCGCGAGTTGGAGCGTCTATCCATCACCGACACGCTGACCGGTGCCTGCAACCGGCTCCATCTCGATGCCGTGCTCGGCGAGCTCCAGGCCAGGGCACAGCGTTATGGCCGGCCGGTCTCGATCATCCTGTTCGACCTGGATCACTTCAAACAGATCAATGACCGTCATGGTCATCCGATCGGAGACGAGGTGCTGCGTCGCTTCGCCGATCTGGTCCGCCGCACCATTCGCGATACCGATATCTTCGGTCGCTGGGGCGGAGAGGAATTCATGCTGGTCTGTCCCGAGACCGGTCTCGCCGATACCGTCCGGCTCGCCGAGCGGATCCGGCAGGCTTACTCGGAACTGGAGCTGCCCAGCGGTCGCCAGACCCTGAGCGCGGGTGTGGCCGAATGGCGCACCGGGCAGTCGGTCGAGGCCTGGATCGACCTCTGCGACCAACGGCTCTATCAGGCCAAGTCGCAGGGGCGCAATCGGGTGGTCGACGTCTAACACCCCATCGGCTTTGCAAATCGTCCGCGCCGGGCCGGGAGACATCGGCCAGCGTGTCGAAGGCGAAGCCCACCGCATCGGGGCCGGTGACGCCCGGATCGTGCAGGACCGCCGCCCGCAACCCAGCCGGGTGTCCGGCCAACATGGCGATGCACAGCATGAATGAGGCGTCTGAGCGACACGTCATGCCCGAGTCCGCCGGACTGAAGTTGGATTAGATAACGGCGACCCACGGCGGCCAGGGTTCGGCAGGCGACGCTGGGCGTGTTGTCGGCCGCGAAGCGGCCATCCCGGCGCAACCGCAACTCCTCGATGAGCGGCTGCCACTGACTGTCGGAGAACGATGACAGGGTCAGACTGCGATTGGCTTGCGCTTCCAGACGCCAGAGCGCGCCAACGCTGGCATAACAGCCGACCATGGCGTCTAGATCGGCGTCGGTGGCTCGCCCTGATCTGCTGCGCTGTCGTGCTCGCCGGCACCTGGCCCATGGGAGGTCGGGCGGAGGATACGGCCCTATCCGGCCCAGACTTTCAGGCACAGCGTGCGGACATCGAGCAGCGCCTCGCCGCCGCGATCACCGAGATGGAGGCGGCCCGTACGAGGCTTGACGCCTCTTCTGAGCAGACCAAGTCCCGGATCGACGAGCTGACGACTGAGCTCAGGGCACACCAAGCCTTCGTCGACATCTACGAGATGCAAAGCGATGAGCTCAGCAGACTGCAAGACCTGACCAGCCGAACCAGGGCCGCCGCGCGCGCGCTCGAGGATTGGCAACCACCAGCAGGCGATCCGCCCTGGCCGCTCGCCATGGGGGATACAACCTTCCTTGCACTCTTCCAAGCCGAAGCCACCGCGTCCCGCCTGACCGCCGCGATCGGCCGTTCCCAACTGAGACTGGCCGAAATCCGCCAGGAACGCGACAAAGCCGAAAGCCGCTCCCGTGCGGCGGAGGAGAAGGCACTCGAGCAGAGAGAAGCCAACGCGACCGCATCCGACGACAAGGACCATCGGCTCGCTCGCTGGAGCTTGCCTACTAAGTTCTCCACATAAAATCTTTATCACTAAAAAGCCATGTGGTACCGCGTGCCGACATTGTCCAGGAT
>RZZN01000329.1 GCA_009929855.1 Gammaproteobacteria bacterium | reverse complement strand
GCGGGCTGTTGCTGTGCTCCTTGCGCGGTTTGCTGCGGTGCGAATGCTCCGGGTGTTGCGGATGCAGATGATTCTGTCGCGGGTTGTGCGGGCGGGACAGAGGCTTGAAGAGATGTCCCGCTTGGCGCTTGAGTGGCGGGCGCGCTCGTGGGTTGACCGAACGGCTGTCCGGGTGCGCTCGTGGGTTGCGCAGCGGCAATCTGCGCCGGTGCTGCTGCGGCGGCTTGCGCAGATTGCACTGCTTCGGGCGGCGTCGGTCCGGGGGCCGATGTCGCTTGCTGCGCCTCCGTCGATTGCTGCGAAGCGGCTTGCGCTGCCGCGACCGTACCGGGCGCAACGACCATTCCGTCCTGCACGTCGTAGCCGGTGCCGGCGACTTTTTTTGCGAACATCCTCTCCCAGTGGGCAACGAACTCTTCGGACGTCTTGCCTCGCCCGCCGTTGTTGTCCATGTTGTTGCGGATCTCTGAGGACACCGCGCCGCCCTTTTTGATGCGCGCCCATCCCGTCGCACCCTGCTGGTGGGCCATGTAGGCGTCGAAGTCCGTCGGGTTCTCGATCCCCTTTTTCTTGAGTGCGCGCCTGTTGTCGATCGAGAGACGCGCTGCTGCGTCGGCGTTGGCGCGCGCGTCGAATCGCCGGTCGCCTTGTGCGTCGATCAGGCCATAGCCCTTGCCGGTCCTCTGCGTAAATTGGTAGAGCCCGGAGGCCCCGGTCGGGCTCACGGCGTTCGGGTTTCCGCCCGATTCGATCGTGGCCATCGCGCGCATGAATTCGTGGCTTACGCCGTGTTTCTGCGATGCGTCGGCGATCGCCGTCTCCACATTGTCTCCGAAGCGCTTGCCGGTGCCGCTTGCCGTGGCATTCGGCCCGGGGCGCGATGTTTGCGCCGGCCCGGCATCCCCTCCGCCACTCCTCGACGCCCGCCGATCCGCCTGCGTGCGCGGGCCGCTTGCCGCATCTGGAGGCGTCTCCGATGCCGTCCCCGGGACACCTCTTCCGGGAGCGGGTCCGGGGAGGGTTCCAGGAGCTTCGGGATCGAGAACGGCATCGGTGATTGCCCCGCCCGCTTTGGAGCCACCCCAAGCGCCGATAGCTCCTCCGATGATCGCACCGGCGAGCATCCCGACCGGCCCCAGTGCCGCACCGGCCATGGCCCCGGCTGCGCTCCCGGCCATGGTCCCGCCGAATTTACCGACGGCTTCGCCTTTTTTTACCGTGCGCCCGCGTTCTGTAAGCGTTTCGTCGGAGTCTGCAGCGTCGAAGTCTGCCGCGAGGCCGATCGCGCCGAGAATCGCCGCCGCGGG
>RZZN01000120.1 GCA_009929855.1 Gammaproteobacteria bacterium | reverse complement strand
CATTCTCAATGCCGATGTCCGTGACTCCGAAGCGCTTGCGGACGCTAGCCCGAGGTCGACTCCGATCCCAGTGGCTCGAATGCAGCCGATTCAGTCCGAGTCGTCGAGAACAGGCGGTACAGAAGCAGGCCGAGCAGGAGGGTCGCAATGCCATAAAGTCCTACCAGGGGTTCGCTGATCAGGGTATAGAGCACGATCCAGATGGTCCCGGCGATGAAGAGCAATGGCGTGAACGGATAGCCCGGGGTACGGTATGGACGCGGCCGTTCGGGCGCATGGCGGCGCAGTCGCATCAGGCCGATGACCGTGAGCATGGACGAGAGCGACAGGGTGAAACCGATATAGATGAGCAGGGTGTCATAGGCGGCGACGAGGATCATGGCGATGGCGATCAGCGCCTGGAAGACGATCGCCTGCACCGGTGTGTAGCGGTCGGCGTGCACCTCGCCGAAGCGGCGGAAGAAGAGTGCGTCGCGCGCCATGGCGAAGTAGACCCGCGGTCCGGCCATGATCATGGCACTCATCACCGACAAGAGCCCGAGCGCGATGGCCAGCCCGAACAGTGTCCCGATACCGGGACCGAAGAGCGCGCGTGCGGCGTCCGTGCCTATTTCGAGCTGACCGCTCAGGGTGGCGGGCGGCAGGGCATAGAGATAGACCAGATTGAGCAGCAGATAGAGCGCGGTGACCACCAGGGTGCCGAGGGCGAGCGCAAGCGGCAGGTTGCGGCCCGGCCGGCGGATCTCCCCGCCGAGATAGGCGGCGGCATTCCAGCCGCTGTAGGCGAAGGAGACGAAGATGAGCGCGACCGCAAAGCTGGCGCCGGTGACACTGGTTCCGGCCAGGGTCTGGGTCAGATGCCCGAAGTCACCCTGGCCCAGCCAGAGACCGCCCCCGATGAAGACCAGGATGAACCCGATCTTGAAGGCCGTCAGCAGATTCTGTACGCGCTGCCCCAGACGCAGACTGTGGATATGCACCAGTGACAGTAGGATAACGGCGGCACAGGCCAGCAGGGTGACCGGCGAGAGCCTGAGCCAGGGGCTGTCCGCAGAACCCAGGATCAGCCAGGGATCCGAGGCGCCGCCGAGAAAATAGGTCGCGAAGGCGATGGCCGCCGCCGCGATGGGCGCGGAGAAGCCGACGATCAGCGAGATCCAGCCAGAGACGAAGGCGGGCAGGGGACCGAAGGACGCGCGCAGATAGGCATACTCGCCGCCTGCGCGTGGCAGCATGGCCCCCAGCTCGCCATAGCAGAGCGCCCCGGCCAGGGCGAACAGCCCACCGAGCAGCCAGCACAGCAACAAGGCCGTGGGGCTGCCCAGCTCAGCGAGGATGAAGCCCGAGGTCGTGAAGATACCACTACCGATCATGTTGGCGATGACCAGTACGGTGGCGGAGATCAGCCCGATCTCGCGCCTGAGCTCGCGGGGCTGGGCTTGGTTCATTTCAGAAAATCACCGACGTAGATCAGATGCTCGAACGGCAGTTTCTCGCCGCCGACACGCTCCAGGATGGTGTCGAGCGTGGCGGTGATGACCTGCTCGTCCTGTCGGTAGCCGGCATGAGCGACGATGGCGATCGGGGTCTCGCCGGGATAATGGGCCTTGAGCTGGTCCACGAACTCGGAGAACTTGGAGCGCATGGTGAAGAAGACCAGGGTCGAGCGACTCTTGGCCAGCGTCTCCAGGTTGTCGAGGCGTGCGGCGTCCAGGGGATCGCCCGGCGTGCGGGTCAGGATCACCGAGCGGCTGTGCTCACCTTGGGTGATGGCGCGTCCCAGAGCGGCATTGGCGGCGTTGAAACTGGAGAGGCCCGGAATCACGGTCGGATTCAGGTCGGCGAACTCGGTCAGATAGCCGGTGTGCGGGGCATAGATGGTGGGGTCGCCATTGTCGAGCACGGCGACCGTCTTGCCGGCGGCGACGGCCTCGCGAATCACCTGGCGTGCTTGGGCTTCGAGCCGTGGGCGCTCCTGCTCGCGACGTTGGCGACGCACATCGCCGCTATCGCCCTGGTTCAGTGCGGCCGGCGTTCCCTCGCGGCTCTCCGGCTTTGATTGCCGGTGCATCGGGCGGAAGAGTCCATGTCCGGCCTCATAGGTCTCCTTGCCTTGCAGCAGGTCGGCGAAGCGCTCGCGCGTCCCCTCCATGCCGAAGACGATGTCAGCCTCGGCCAGTGTCTTCTGGGCGCGGACCGTGATGTTGTCCGGATCGCCGACGCCGACACTGACGAGATAGAGATGGCCGCTCTTGGCCGTGGACGGACGACTCTCGACCGCTGTGTCCGCCGCGAGCGGGGCGCCGATGAGCAGCAGACAGCCGAGCAGGTGAATGGCCGCCCGTCGTGGGCGTCCGAATGACGAGATCATGCTTGGATACTCCTGGTGAGGGCCGGACCGGCCCAGGTCTGGGGTGCGCGCGCCACCTCGACGCGCGCCTTCGGGGGCCTGACGGCCCATCGAATCCGTGCTGAGCGCCGCGTAGCGCGCGGCCTGTGTGGGCCGCTAGAACCGATAACTCAGCGCCAGCCGTACATCGCGCCCGGGCTCGTGGACGATCCCGGTGTCGCTGCTGGCGATGGAGGCCTGATCGGCATAGCGGCGATCGAAGAGGTTGTTGATGGCCAGCGATAGGGTCAGGTTGCGCAGATTCGCCGGACGCCATTCGGCCTGGATGTCGTGCAGTACATAGCCGGCACGTTCCTCCTGGTCGTCAGGGACATCCTCCAGTCCGCCGACGGCGGTGAGGGTGTAGCCGAGCGCGAGATCCTCGCGCGGACTCCAACGGGTGTCCCAGACCAGCTGCTCGCCGCTGCCCGCTGATTTGCGCCGGATGATGCCGACCGGATTGCCCTCGCTGTCCGTGGTCTCGAAGTTGGAGTAAGCGAGCTGGGTCTCCAGGTCGCGCCGGCTCCAGGTTCCGCGCAGCTCGAAACCGCGCGAGCGCAGGGTGTCCGGGTTGCTGATGATCTTGGCGACCGGGCCACCGCCACCGCCGACGCGCTCGATGGTGTTGCGCAGTCGGGTGTCGAACAGTGTCAGCTCGGCATCGAAGGTCGCGTCCGGCTGGAACAGGCCGGATACCTGATAGCGCAGTCCGGCCTCGCGCTGGAAGGATTCCTCGGCCTCGAGGGGCTTGCCGTCATTGAAATTGGTGTTGGCTGTGATGTTGGACAGCCAGCCGATGGGGATGAGGCCGCCGCCGCGCACCGCCTCACCATAGCCGACGAAGGCCGTCCAGCCTTCGGCGAAGCGGATCTCGGCACTGGCGTTCGGCGAGATCCGGTCGCCGTCCAGGGTCTTGGGGCCATAGTCGACCGAGTAGTCGTCGTAGCGGGCGCCGAGCGACAGGCTCAGCCGGTCCCAGGTCAGGTGCTCCTGTACGAAGAATCCGAGATTGCTGGAGTCGTTGTCGATCTCGGTAGCGTCGGCCGCGCGCGTGATGCCCACCTCGCTGTAGTAGTCGGCACCCAGCGTCAGACGATGCTCGGTCGATCCGGTCGTGAAGCGCGCGACGTTGCGCAGGCTGCCGCCGGCTTCTTCGCTCGCGACCTCGGTGTCGGTGTCCTGATTGTCGAGCTTGTTGTCGTTGGAGTAGAGGTTGATCTGCCAGTCGAGCAGCGGGTGATTCAGGCGATAGCGATGGTCCAGGGTGAAGGTCTCGCGCGAGGTGACCTGATACTGGGGCACCGAACCTTTGGGCGCATAGCCCATGTCGCTGCCCGTGCTCCCCCAGAGATAGAGGCCTGAATTGGTGTTGCGCTCGGCGCTGAGACGCAGACTGTGGCCCTGAAGGTCGAGCAGCGTCGCCTTGAGGAAATAGTCGCGATCCTGTCCGGCCGAGTTGGGCATTTCACCGCCGCCACCGATGCGATAGTCCTCACGGTTAATCGCCGAGATGTGAGCGAGCAGACCCAGATGCTCGCCCACCTGAGCATAGGCCGTGGTGCTTCCCTGCGGCGAACGGTCGGCACTGGCGTAACCGGCCTTCAGGGTCGCACCCGCCGGATGCCAGGGGTCGAGCAGATCCTGGGCGTCGAGCGTCTCGAAGCGGATGGCGCCGCCGAGCGCGCCCGGTCCTCGGTCGGCCGATGGACCCGTGATGACGTTAACCTGCTTGAGCAGATCGGGATCGATGCCGCCGATACCACCCCGGTGCTGGTGCAGGGCTCGTCCCTGGCGCGCACCGTCGATGGTGATGTTGAGGTTGCTGCTCTCGATCCCGCGTACATAGATCCGCTGGGCGTTGCGTGCACCCCCGCCGATGCGTACCGAAGGATCGGTCTTGAGGACGTCGGCCATGTCGTTGGACAAACGGCGTTGGATCCGCTCGATGGGGATCGCGCGGCCCTGGATCTCCTCGTGGGCCTCGACTTCGATGGTGGCGAGTTCGGCATGTGCGGTGCCGTGAGTTTGAGCCTGGGTCGACGTCGATCCCGCCGCCATCAGGATGACCGCCAGGGTCGTCGTCTTGGATGTGTCGGTTCTCATCGCGCTATCGCTTAACATTAAGTAGAATCATTCTCGTTAATGTTTGTAATCCTATCGATCTGAGGGTCTGTCGAGAAGGCAGATTCGTGGAACAGGTCGTTGCACAACGGGAACGGAATGACGGATTTCGATGCACTGCGTGCTCTGGTGGCCTTGCGCGAGCACGGTAATCTGACGGCGGCAGCACGCGCTATGGACTGCCCCAAGTCGACTCTGAGTCGGCGCTTGGCCGCGCTCGAGGCGGCGCTGGGTCATCCGATCACCCGTCAGGAGGGTAGGCGTCTGCTGTTGAGCGAGGCGGGTTGTAATTATGCGGAGTATGGTGAGCGGATCCTGGCGCTGGCCGAGGAGGGACGGCGCTCGGTCGCGGCCTGCTCACGGGAGATGCGCGGTGAGATCCGGGTGTGGCTCGATCAGCCGCTGGCGCGTGGTTGGGCGACGCGCACGCTCAACGACTTCCTGGTGCAGTATCCGGATATCAGTCTGGAGGTGCGCCTCCTTTCGCCCGGCGCGAGGCCCCTGGCGGATGGCACGGATCTGTGGCTCGCCTGCGATACGCGCGGTCTGACCGGCCTCAAGCGCGTACCCCTCGGACGCTGGCAGCGTCGGCTCTATTCCGCTGTGGCGGAGGAACACGCTTGTCGGCGGATCGCCAGTCCCGCCAGACTCGGCGAGTGCCCCTGGATCGGGTTGATGGACGAGCCAAGGCAGATTCCGCTACACCATTCAAAGAGCGGCGAGCGATACCGGTTGGAGCCGCGCGCGCGATGGCGCGTCGACTCGATCGAAATGCTGGCCGACGCCATTGCCCGCGGCTGTGGCATCGGGGTGCTGCCGTCCTGGCTGGCCGAGTGTCCACGCCACGGACTGCACGGGCAGTTCATCCGTGTTCTCGGGGCTTGGGAAGCGACACCGGTGGAACTTTCCTATCACGTCCCTCAGGGGCCGCGTGCCTGGCGGATCCGGATCCTGGTCGAGCATTTACGCGCCCATTTGCCGCGGCGATGGGCGCTTGTCCCCACGGAACCAGCGCGAGACCGAAGCGCAAGCTGAGAAAGGATACGGGGGAGCCTCGCTGTGCCGGCCTTCTTCAGCTCACCCGTATCAAAGCTGGGAGGTCGGTGCCTGAGTCTGGGAGGCGTGGCGTTCCGTCCGTGTCAATACGAAGCGACAACCGTGCAGCCTGCCACCTGTTCGAGCGCCCGCGCAAAGGCCGATACACCCGAGCTGCCGAGCAGCACATGCGGCTTTTCACAGCGCTTGCAGAAGCGCTTGGTCCGGTAGTAGGCGTCATGGCTGACATAGTCGGCCGCGCAGACCACGGCATCGGCAGAGGCGAGCATGGCCTCCAGACGACGCTGATTGTCCTCGAGTCCACCGTCGTGATGGTCGAAACGGCCATTGCAGTCAGTGACCAGACGCCGGTATTGCTCGACCAGCGGCTTGCGTCCGCCGACACAGAGCACGAGCCGGCCACAGAGATCGGCACGCTGGGCACAGCTTTCGTTGGGACAGTCCTCGCAGGACGCGGCGCTGGATTGCAGGAAGAGCCGCTCCAGGGCTTCACAGTCGGCCGCACGCTCCTGGGCCAACCGCGCGAACCGCTTGCACTCAGTCTGCGCCTGGGTGTGCCTCTCCCGCCAGGCGGCGGTGCGCGCCTCACTGGCCGACAGCGCTGCTTCGAGCTGGGCGAGGCGGGCATCGCGTTCGTCGAGGGCCTGCTGGTAGGCCGCCACGCCGCCGGCGTTCAGACGTTCGCTGAGGCTGTGCGCACGCTCGCGCAGCCGCTCACACTCATCCTCACAGCACGCCAGCCGCTCGCTCAATCGCGCGATCTCGCGCTCACGCCCATCGGCCTGCTCACGCGCCCGCCGTTGCTGCGTCTCGAAGTCGCGCTTCAGGCGCGCGAGTTCCTGGCGCGCCTCGGAGAGCGCCTTCAGATCCGCCCGCTGACCGGCGCC
>RZZN01000328.1 GCA_009929855.1 Gammaproteobacteria bacterium | reverse complement strand
GCCGAGCAAGCGTTACTCGGGTGCCTTGTCTGCGAAAACAGCTCATGGGACCGGATCGCTGATCTGGTGGCTGAGCCCGACTTTGCGATATCCAGTCATCGCGCGATCTTTGCCGAGATCGCGGCGCAAGCGGCCAGGAACGACCCGTTCGATGTCGTGACACTGGCGGATCGGATCGAGGCTGCCGGGCGCCTTGAGGAGATCGGTGGACTGTCCGCGCTGGGCCTGCTGGTGGATGCCTTCACGACATCCGCAAACATCCTGAGCTACGCCCGTATCGTGCGGGATCAGTCGGTCTTGAGGCGCACGGTGCAAGTGGCCGAGGAGGTATCCAGGCAGGCCCATGCGGGCGAGGGTGATCCCATCGAGATCCTGGAGTCGGCGCAACAGATGCTCGGCGATATTACCGACTCGGGTCGATCGGGCGGTCTCGTGCCGCTGCGGGTCGGTCTCGGCCAGGCCATATTGTCGATGGACGAGGCATGCCGGCGCGGCGAGGCAGTTGTCGGGGTGCCTAGCGGTTTCGCGGATCTGGATCGGATGACTTCCGGGTTTGGTCGCCAGGATCTTGTCATTCTCGCCGCGCGCCCGTCGATGGGAAAAACCGCGCTCGCGCTGAGCATCGCCGACCACGTTTCTGTCGATGCGGGACGCAACGTCGCGTTCTTCAGCCTGGAGATGTCGTCCGAGTCGCTCGGGATGCGGCTGATCTCCATGCGCACGGGGGTCGATCTCAAGCGGATCAGGCAGGGCGACCTGACCGAAAGCGAGTGGTCGCAAGTCACGCTCGCGACTTCGCGATTATCGTCCGCGCCGATGTACATCGACGATTCCGCAAGCCTGACGATGACTGAAATCACGGCGCGCGCTCGACGGATACACCGCGAACATCCGCTCTCCCTGATCATCGTCGATTACCTGCAACTGATCGGCTCGGCGGGTCGCCACGAGAACCGCAACGTCGAGGTAATGAAAATCTCGCAAGGGCTCAAGGCGCTGGCTAAGTCGCTCAATGTCCCGGTCATCGCGCTATCCCAGCTTTCGCGCCAAGTCGAGCAACGTCCGAACAAGCGGCCGATGATGTCGGATATCCGCGACTCGGGCGGGATCGAGCAGGATGCCGATCTGATCCTCTTCATCTATCGCGATGAGGTGTACAACGAGAACAGCTCGCACGAAGGGACTGCCGAGATCATCGTCGCCAAGCAACGCAACGGGCCGACAGGCGTCGCGCGCATGGCCTTTATGCGCCAATACTGCCGATTCGGGAATCTTTCCCAGGATTGGGCGCCGATCCAGCGCGATACCAGAG
>RZZN01000327.1 GCA_009929855.1 Gammaproteobacteria bacterium | reverse complement strand
ATTAAATAATTAATTTTATTTAATCAAAAAAGAGAAATATTTATAAAGTAATATAATCATTAATAAATAATGGCAGAAAAAAAATACCCAGAATATGTAACAACAGACTCAGATATGTGGAATAGTGCAGATGAGGCTTATTTCTTTGTAATTAAAGGAGAAGCTAAAAAATTAACTTCTATGATAACACCTATTATAGACAATGCACTTGACTCAGGACTTCTTAGAGAAGCAACTCAAGAAGAAATCGATGAATGTTTATTAAAAGAAGATTTGGATAAAAGAATTAGAGAAGGTAGGTTTAGTATAGGTAAAACATACGATGAAACTATGGCTAATTATTTAGAATGGAAAAAACATTACAAACCACAAACTAAAGTAGTAAAAGAAACTATTAGTGTGGAAAAAATCGAACAAGAATTAAATAAACCCACTATACCAACACCTATAAATGATGATATAGTAAAAAATAAATTGGATGATATTAAAAATACTGGTGTTATTAAAGAAAATGCACCCACAACTATATCACCAACAGAAAATGCTTTGCGACAAAAAGCAAGTATTAGAACAGACAATATGTAAATTAAACTATGGCAAATATATCACTTAGCTCGGACACAGTAGTAAAACTTCCCATATCGAATAATCCCTATTATAGCGATGTTGAGTCTTTTAGACAATTTTCTGGTTTTGTAAATCCTAGTGATTTTCCACAATCAGATGTTGAGTATTTTCTTAGTAGAGCAACCGAACAAGTTAAAAAGGATGGTTTCTATAAAGTTAGATATGAAAGAGCGGCTAAAGACTCACAAGGAAGATATTTTACTGCGAGAAAGTGGTGGGGAAATAGATATGGTGCTGCAAGAAATGAACAAACTCAAATTGACCACGGCACTATATCAAAATATGATATAGAAGTAGTGGAAATGGACTCCACAAGCTCAGCAACAGCTTCTATATATAGATTGGGTGGTAGAGTTAATAGAATTGTTACTAAAATACCCTATGATGGTATAGTAGAAGTTGACTCTCTAAATGGTTATTTTAAATTAAGCGATGAGTACCCACGAGATGGAAAACAAGTATTTGTCACATACTATATCAGTGGTAAACCACTTGAAGAAATATCAGATGAATTGGAACAAGCTTGTAATGAATGGGCAATGGTTCTTGCTTTAAGAAAACTAAAAGACACTAGACTATATAATGGTGTTGTATCATTTACACAAGGAAGACAGACTATAAATAGAGATGAAAATGAATTTGATTTGATGGTGCAACAACATATCGACAGATACAAAAAGTGGATT
>RZZN01000326.1 GCA_009929855.1 Gammaproteobacteria bacterium | reverse complement strand
CAGACGCTCGCCGGTCATCGTCAAATAAAACCCGTCCCCGCCGAGCCCTGACGGGGCGATCGGGAACAAGCCGAGCCGCTTGCATGCCTGCAGCGCGGCGGTGCTGAGCGGCGTTGTGCCGGGGTTTGTCATGCCCTCGAATGTCTGGCCGCTGGCGCGCACCAGCGTATAGGGCGTCGTTCCGCTGATGGCGTAGCGCACGGTGCCCGGCGAGCCCGGGGCAACCAGGGCGCCGGACTCGCCGTCGATGGCGCGCCACGCCGCAGACGCGGCTGAGAGATCCGCAGCGGAGGCAGCGGCGTCGTTGTTCGCCAGCACCTGGATCTCGTCGTTGTTGACGCGCATGCCGGGAGACCACTCCCAGACGTTTCCATTCAGATCCGCGATTCCGAACGGGGTGCGATCGTGGCGCCAGGCGGCAGGGCCGGAGCCCGTGAGCGTGCGCGATCCGCCGGATCCGGAGCCGCCGGTCGTGATGGCGCGCCCGGTCTCCTGGATGCCGTACTCGGTCGGGGCGTCGCTTGATCGGCCGTAGTCGGTGTTGCCTCGAGGCTGCCATCCATCTTTCCAGCAGCGCAGCATGATCGCGGCCCACTCCGCGTTGGTCATGACATGCCAACCCGGGCCGTTGGCGCGGGCGAGCGTGACGGCCTGGTCGTGGTTGATTGTGTGCACGACCGCGCGACCCGGCTGGCTGAGCAACTCCCCGTTGATCGACGCGCCGCAGAATTGCCCGATCAGGACTTCGGATTTCTCGACGCCGCCGACGATAAAAGCCGGATGGGTGCCGGTGCCGAGGCTGGCGTCGATTGACTCGACGGCGAATTTCGGCAGCACATACATCATGCAGGGCTGCCCCTGCGCAGTGTAGAGCACGGTGTTTTTGCCGCCGGATGCGGCTTCGACGGAGCGGCGTAGTGCGTCGGGCGCGTTGATGACGAGGGGCATGTCAGCCTCCAATCTCGGTTTCGATGGCGGACTGCGCGGCGTCGCGCGCCGTTGCGGCCCACAGGTAGGCGGAGTAGAGCAGCCCGTAGAGCGCGCTCATCGTGATGGTCGCGCCGGTGGCGGAGCCGTCGGAGGGGTCGAGGATGGGGATTTCCGCATCGGGGTCGTACTGCGCGCTGCATTGCCCGGTCGGCCAGCGGCGGGCTGGGCCTGTGCCGGGCACGAGCACGCGCTCCTCCGCGAACGTCGCCACGGGCTGGGCATCCATGCGGTTGTCGATGATCATCTGGTAGCAGCGCGTGAACTCGCTGCCGACGACCTCGGTGGGTTGGTAGAGGTGGTGTGTCTCGCTCATGGGGTGGTGGTCC
>RZZN01000119.1 GCA_009929855.1 Gammaproteobacteria bacterium | reverse complement strand
AAGTCCCCCGAAGCAGTCGCGGCGCTGCTGCCCCACAATCTGAAAATGGACGACCTGAAACGGGAAGGGGTAATCCGGTAGTTTGCCGGACGCTTACGCCCGCCGGCAGCCCGGGCGGTATAGACCGGGTCGAGGAGCAGGCCCTCGGTGCGGGCGAAGAGCCTGATGGCCTCGCGCTCGAGGTCGGTCAGCACGCCGTAGCCGGGCGCGCAATAGCGGTCATCGATCGCGACGGCGTCGGCAGGGATTGCCAACCGCTGGCTGATCCCATGCTGACCGGCTTGGAGTTCGGGTCATCGATCGCGACGGCGTCGGCAGGGATTGCCAACGGTGTGCCCAGCAAGGCGCTCGCGGCGCTCGCCAGGGCCGCCGAGCGCGGCCGAGAGCCGGGGCAGCGGCTCGATCGGGGTCGGCAGCTGGGCGAGGGACAGCCGCGGTGCGGGGGTGGTCATCGGTGGTGTCTCCAAGGCTGGCGCACGGGAGCGTGGATCGAGACGCGACGGCACGGCGCGGCATGGACATTCCGTGCCGTCCGGGCCTGACTCGACCCGCACCTCGGTGATAGGATGCGCCCACGAACCCACACCGTCGCGATGGATACTCCAGCATGTCTTTCTTCAAGTTGTTGCTGGCCTTCAGCCCCTGGTTGGCCTTTCTGGTGATCGCCCACGACAGTCTGTTCCGCCTGCAACTGGGCCTGGGCGTCGCCTTGGCGCTGTCGGTCATCCTTGGTCTGACCGGGATTCACCGGGGGGTCATCCTCTGGGCGGGGCTGATCTTCTTCACGTTCGCCAGCATCGCCGTCATCGGCTTCCAACACCGCTGGACCATTCAGCACATGGGGGTGCTCGCCAGCGGGATGCTCGCGACCGCCACTTGGCTCAGCGTGCTGATCCGCAAGCCCTTCACCCTGGATTATGCCCGCGCCCACACTGATCCCTCGCTCTGGAACGACCCGGTGTTCCTCCGCACGAACCGGATCCTCACCTCGGCTTGGGGCGTGATCTTCACTCTCAACGCCCTGCTCGCCGTCGGCAAGATGCAATCCTACCTGCTCGAGCCCTGGCAGTACGAGATCATCACCTACGTGCTGCTGGTCAGTGGCGCGGTCCTGACGAGTTGGTATCCGAAGCGGGTCAAGTCGCGCGCGGCGCGGCCGAGCTGAGCGCAATCACCGGTCGCGGCCCAGACGGCCATTCGGGCCTGCTCAGGCCCGCACCACCGTCAAGGACGCGGCGGGCGCCTGAGGATGCGCGGGCGCGCCCTTAACCTCGATCAGCTTGACCTCGAGGAATCGCCATCCTGCAAGACGCGCCACCTCCCAAGGGCACACGCTCCTGCCACCGCACATGTGCTCTCATGTGCTCGATCACTGACCTCGATACTCAGCCTTGAACCAAACGATGACCAAGGTCTTGGACCGAGCGATGACCAAGGCCCAAGGCTCGCTGTTGGAAATAGGTCGGAACGCACCATCGCGCTGACACCTGGATCTCCCTTGGCGAGGCGGCCCACCCCGTGGTGTGCCTGAGGCCACCTCTGCCGAAGGTAGCCATCGTCAAGAAACCATCTATATTCGGTATGCGTGCGCTCCGACGGCGGTTGCCTGGAAAGCACATCAACCGGGATGAAACCGGGAAGCAAACGGGATGCAACCGACGCCAAACTCACCGACCTCCATGGAACCCATCATCCTCAGCCAGGATCCCCACCATGCCAACCCGCGATGCGATCACTTGGTTCAAGGGACAATTCCAGAAGAAGATCGAGGCAGCCATTGCCGGCACCCCCTTCACGACCGATCTCCTGACCGCCCTCGCCTGTCAGGAGACCGGGTATCTATGGGACATCCTGCGTCGGCGTCAACCAGTGGAGCGCGTACTCGAGCTTTGCGTGGGCTATACCATCGATTTCACGCCCCCGAACAAGGGGCGCAAGGCCTTTCCAAAGAACAAGGCCGAGCTGGTGGCCCATCCTCAGGGGCAGGCGATGTTTGCCATTGGGCGCAAGGCACTCGAGGAGATGGCCCAATACATCCCCACCTACCAAAGCGCCGCGGCCAAACCCGAAAAATTCTGCCATGGGTACGGCATCTTCCAATACGATCTTCAGCACTTCAAAACCGACCCCGTTTACTTCCTGGAAAAGCGCTGGGTGGATTTCGACAACTGCCTGCGGCTGGTGATCACCGAGCTGCAGGCAGCACAGCGACGCGCCCGGCTGCAGGATAAGGACCGGCTGTCGGATCTGGAGCTTTGCCACGTGGCGATCGCCTACAACCGGGGCTCCTTCGATCCCGCCAAGGGGTTGAAACAGGGCTTCAAGAGCAGTGATGGGAAGTACTACGGGGAGAACATCCAGGACTTCCTCCAGCTCTCGCAACGGACCCCCGCACCCGCCTCAGCGCCGACGGCACCCGCAGCGCCGCCCAGCGGTTCGGCCACCCTCCCCTCGCCCACCCTGGTTGAGGCGTCGGGCAAGACCTACCGGGTCGATGTGCAGACGCACCCGCTGCGCATGCGGTCCTCTCCGGAAATCCCGCCAAACAACCCCACCCGCAATGTCATCGGCCTACTGCCTGCGGGTCTCCTGGTGCGCGCCTTGACCAACCAACCGCAAGGGGGGTTCCTCGATGTCGAGACCAACCTGCGCGGTGCCCACCTGCGGGGTTGGGTCTCGTTGGAGCACCTGGCCGAGGTCGCGGGGTCGCCGGAGATCCCGGTCAGCGCGCCCGCCTCGACGGCGGCCAAGCCGCCGATCCCGGAGGTCCACGCACCCCGGGGCAGCACTGCCATCACCCGGCGGCGCGACCCGGCCACCGCTCACTCCCTCAACGAGCCTGGTCAACCCAAACGCAGGGGCCTCACACCGGCAGCACTGTGCGACGAGCTGCACGCCATCATCGCCTGGCTGGACGTGGAGAACCCCCAGCATGCCCGCTACCGGCCGACCCAGGGCCTGACCTTCTGCAACATCTACGCCCACGACTACTGCCACCTGGCGGGGGTTTACCTGCCCCGGGTCTGGTGGACCAGCGCCGCCCTCCTGCGACTGTCGCGGGGGGAGTCGGTCGAGCCCCGACTCGGCCAATCCATCGAGGAGCAGCGCGCCAACAGCCTCTACGGCTGGCTGCGCGATTTTGGGCTCGACTTTGGCTGGCGGCAGACCGGCACCCTCACCAAGCTCCAGGATGCCGCCAATCAGGGTGCGGTATGCCTGATCGTGGCCCGCCGGCGGAGTGACGGCCCCCCCGGCCATGTCACGGTGGTCGCTCCGGAGATCCCCGCCCAAGTGGCACGACGCAACGCCACGGGTGAGGTCATCGCACCGCTCCAGTCCCAAGCCGGGTCGCGGAATTTCCGCCTCTCCACCAGCACGGCCAACTGGTGGTTGGACCAACGCTTCGCCTACAGCGCGTTCTGGATTCACGCCTAGGGCAGGTTCGCAGCCGAATCGCTGGCGTCGGCTTGCCGAATCGTCCAACACCGCGACTCCGGCATCGCGGTGTGGAACGTCGGCCCCGTCGATCTGCTGTTCGATGCCCAACAGTATGCTCTTCGTAAAGTGTTCCATGCGCCAAGCTTGCCGGCTCCCAATTCATGTCCTATACAACACATGACATTCGGCGCCTAAATCCTTGACCAACGCGAGACCCGGCGCGCCGCCGACAAGGCGTTCTCGCTGCGCCAACTGCGCGAGTGTCCGGACGATGCGATCTTGCGGGTGGTGCGCGAGGTGAGAGATGGCGAGTGGTAGACCCAACAGGAGGACCGATCGATGATCGAGCTCAGGAACAATGGACTCGAGTTCAGCTTTCCAGAAGTGCACCCACAGGCCCGGTGCCACATCGACTTTCAGCGCACCTTGCGCATCCCCGACGACAACCGTGACTATCCCCTGCCCCCCGGTCTGGGGCGCTTTCCGCTTCAGCACGTCGATGACTTCAAGGACCGGGTGCCCGCCGACTGGGTTCGCCATGGCGGGGTCTTCCTGCCGATGTATCAGACGGAAGCCTTGTGGATCAATTTCCGAGGAAGCTATCCCTGCGCGGTCAAGATCGCGGCCGGCAAGATCAACGCAGTCACCGGCGAGGCCTGGGCCAATCCACTGGAGGGCGAGCCGCAGGATTATGTGGTGTTGCCGGATCAGCCCTGGCTGGACGGCTTTGCGGTGAGTCGCGGGATGATCCGCCAGTTCGTCGCGATGCCGCTGGGTGCGGGCTATACCGCCGAGGAGCAGTTGACCGGGACCGCCGAGCATGGGGGTGTTCAGATCATCGTCTATCCGATGAAGGCGGAGGTCTACACGCAGCTGCTTCAGAGACCCTCCGCCGAGATCCAGATGCCGGAGGCGTGTTACTCACCCGAACCCTGCCCACCCATGGGGCTCGCCCCCGGCGGTCTGATGCGCCAGGAGATCTACGAGGACGAGTATGGCGTGGAGGCGTGGGATCAGACGGCGGGGTCACGCTGCTTCGTGCATCTGCTGAACAGCCTGGGGTATCTGGAGGTCACCGGGCACCGACCGCCGCAGCCATCACCGACGGCGGCGGATTACACCCGCGCTGGCCTGCCCTGGTTCGAGTATTTCGACGATGAGCGCGTGGCCCTCGAGGGGGCGGTGAAGCTGGCGGGACTGGACAGTGTGGCGGCGATGTCGATCAAGACGGGCGATGGGGTGATCGCGGACAATGGGCCGATCGGGGCGGGGGTGGTGAAGGCGCTTGGGCCGAAGGGGATGGTGCGGGAGGGGGAGTTTTGAGAGATCTACGGCGGGACTGGTCGTGCCGCCTGGATGGACGCGATCTCGATGGACCTATGCATCGGCTGGACACTGTTATCGCTCACCGCCTTCCACGGGAGTTTCGCACCATCATCCGTCCCGACCCAGCCGGTTCTTCCAGTGCAGTGCGGGAGCCAACCGGCCAAGACAGTCTTGGGTCAGTTCGGGTGGCCTTCACGGCCGCAACCAGCCCAAGATCGGTTTCCGTCCAATAGCGAGACAGTGACGGCTCGATCCTGATACCGGCCACCCGCTGTCCGGCGACCGACGAACCGGTCACGAACCGAACCGGTCAGCTGCGCTCTCCTGTGAGCGACCGCTGCCGCGCCGTGAGCAGACGGGTCTTTTCGGTCCGTCTTGCGTTACGCAAGAAAAGAAAGACCCGACCCCCAGGGGACTGCACCGCCAGTGCCACGACTGTTCATCCGACAGGCAGTGACGCATCGGGATGGTCCAATACGCCCTGCACCCGGATCCAAACCGCTCGAAAAAAAGCTCGCCGGAAAACGCCGTAAACGGGGTTCCTCGCTCGACCGATCGAGAGCGACAGGTCACTGACCGTCCGAGACCCAAAGATGATCGAACTGCGGAACCGCCGCAGAGTCATCGCGGTATCCGGCACCGGCCCGACGACGGTCGACGTCTTCAACCTTGGCATAGAGCAACGAATATATGAGCCAGAACCCGCATCGCACCCTGTGGCGTCGTGACTTCGGCGTTGTCCCGGCCGCCGAGCGTCGTCTCGCCCGTCTCGCCCTGCAGTGGCTCGACAGCGTTCCGGCCGCGCGCGTCGCGTTGAGCGCCGACAACACCCTCGGGTCGATGTGGCGGTTGACCCTTCCGCTGCTTGATCCGGATGCCGTGGCGGGCTGGTTGCCGCCGATCGAGGACGGGTCGCCGGATGAAGACAGCGGCATCCGATACGATTCGGACCTGGAATTCCAGCTCGCGAATCTCATCAACGGCGAGTGGCCGGACGACGAGCATCAGGCCCTGGATCGCCGCGAGCGGCATCGGGTCCACGGCTTCTTCAAGACGTTGCCACGCGCTGTCTTGACGCGTCTAGCCGCGGCCGACGGGCGGGCGCCAGTCTCGTCGACCATCGCCCTGGTCGGCGAGGTCCTCGGGCTCGACGAGACCAGCCTTTGCGTGCTCGATTTTCTGGAACAGCGCGAGCAGTCGGAGCCCCTGCGCGCTGTCTTGCGCGCAGGCAGCCGAAGCAGCAGTCGGACGAATCGGGAGCGCTTGGCCGGCGTCCTGGGACTCAAACCGAGTGCCGTGCGCGAAGCATTGGGCAAGCACGCCCCGCTGCGCAGCCTCGGGCTCCTCGACCGACAGCACCGTCACGAGTCCAACCTGGAGGACTTCCTGGCCCCGCAAAGCCTCCTGCGCGAGGTGCTCGATGCCGCCCCGCGGGACGGCAAGGCGCTGCTTGCGCTCCTGATCGAGCCGGCGCCCGCCGCTGCCTGGCGGCTGGATGCGTTCCCGCATCTGGCCGCCGAGAGCACGCGGCTGAGCGCGACCCTCGGACGCGCCGCGGCCACCGGGGCAGTCGGCGTCAACGCGCTCTTCTACGGCGCGCCCGGCACCGGCAAGACCGAGCTGGCGCGTGCCCTGGTGGAGGCGTGCGGGCTGCGTGCCTATCAGGTGCGCAGCGCCGACGAGGACGCGGACGGGCTCGATCGCGACGGGCGCCTGTCGGCCTATCTGGTCGCGCAG
>RZZN01000325.1 GCA_009929855.1 Gammaproteobacteria bacterium | reverse complement strand
TGCCACACCGCACGGGTCGCCATGCAGTCATGGATCGCGCGGTGAGCATTGCCGGGCCACTCGTAGCCGACATGGGCCGCGGCCGCGCCGAGCTTTCGCCAGCGCCGGTCGGGGAAGGTTGCGGCGAAGGCATTCATGGCGCAGACGACCTCGACGGCACCGACCAGATCGGTGCCCAGGAAGCCGGAATCGAAGCTCGCGTTGTAGATCACGACCCGCGTGCCCGCGACGGCCTCGATGAGACGCGGGCGCAGCGCGGCGAAGGATGGCGCAGCCGCCACGGCGACCGGGTCGATGCCGTTGATGCGCTGGGCCGCGGGCCAGGCTTGGTGGCGATCCGGCCGCACCAAGCTGTCGAGAAGAATCTCCCCGTCGTCGTCGAGGATGCCGATCTCCAGGATCTCGTCGCGGACGGGGTCGAGGCCGGTGGTCTCCAGGTCGAGAAAGATGGTGCGCATGCTCAACTTCTCCCCTTCGGTTGTCCGCGTTGCAGCGTCTCGACGAGCGCCAGCAGCTCGTCGGTCCGGGCGGCGCGCTCGGTGAGCGTAGCCACCGCCACACGCAGATCCGCGAGTTTGCGTTCCACCTCCGCACGAACCGTCCGCTCCTCCTCCAACGCCTCTTCCAGCTTGCGGATCTTGCAGGCCCCGGCATCGAGCGCGGCCTTGCCCTGACGGGCGGTCTCCTGCTCGCGCTTGAGGTCGTTCGCAAGGCGATCCTTGTCGGCCAAAGCGCGGTCGCGCTCGGCCACGAGGGCCTGTGCCCGACCGGCCTGAGCCTTGGCTTCGGCGGCTTGGCGCTGGGCCTCCTGCAGCTCGCTCGCCTGCTGCTCGATACGGGCCTTGCGCTCGCTTGCGACGGCGCGAGCCTCCTTCACCTCGGCTCGCGTGCCCTCGTGCGCGCTCCGCTCGGCGTCGAGCGCTTCGTGTACCTGCTGGATCTCTGCCTTGGCCGCCTCGAGCTCGCCGTCGAGGCGGTTGATCTCGGCGAGCATCTCGGCGCGCTCGCGCTCGATCGCCTTGCGGGCACTCGCCATTGCATCGCGCTCCCCTTCCAACTGCTCCTGAGCAGCCTTCCAGGCAGCGACCCAGACCCCGCGCATCGCCGTCTCGACGGACGTCGGCATGGACGGGGAGGCCGAGCGCTCCAGCTCGGTCCGTGCCTCGCGCCATTGGTTCAGCCATTTCGAGATGTTGTTGGGGCTGCCGCCGCCGAGTCGCGTGCGGATGCCGACAACGGTGGGTGCAACGCCGTCGGCGACCAGCGCGTCGGCGGCTTCGTGGACCTGCTCGGAGGTGATACCGGGACGACCCATG
>RZZN01000051.1 GCA_009929855.1 Gammaproteobacteria bacterium | reverse complement strand
CTCCGTCATCGGGATCGTGCCGATGCTCGGCATCGGCTTTCACTCCTTTATCGACGGCTTCGTCTACTCCATTGCCTTTACGGTCAGCATCCTGACCGGTTATCTGGCGACCCTGGGCATGGTCTTGCACGAGTTTCCCGAGGGTATCATCACCTATGTGCTGTTGGTGCGGGCCGGGTTTTCCGAGCGCAAGGCCATGCTGTTGGCCTTTCTCGCCGCGGCGCTGACAACGCCCCTGGGCATGCTGGTGTCCTACCCGCTGATCAGCGCCATCGATCAGTCGACGCTTGGTGCCTTGCTGGCCGTCTCGGCGGGTGCACTCCTCTATGTGGGTGCGACCCATCTGTTGCCCCGGGCTGAGCAGGAGCCGCGCCGCTTTAGCCTGGTCGCGCTGGCCGGCGGCGTGTTGGTGGCGGTCATCATGGTGCTGTCCAAGGCCTGAGCGGCGACCCGAGCCGCCCACCACCGGCCCCTGTGCGGGTCATCAGCAGCGTCGATCCAGCTCGCGCGGCTGATGCGCCACGGCCTGTCACCGGAGCGCTTGCTGCGGCATCTGTGCTTGATGGCGGTCTGGCTGTCGGCCTGGATTGACGATCGACTGAACACCCACCGCGACCAGCGCCTGGTCGACATCACCGAGCCGGTCCGCGCCATCGTCGCGCGCTCTGGTATCCGCGACGGCCTCGTGCAGGTCGACGCCCAGGGCGCCACGGCGGCGATCATGAGCCAGTAGAACTGGGATGAGAGTGTCCAGAAGGACATGACCGACGCCCTCTCGCGCCAAATCCCAAAAGGCATCTGGCGTCATGATGCCCAGGACGGCAACGGCGATGCCCATCTCAAGGCGGGGCGGGTCGGTCCCGCGGAGACGGTCCCGCTGATCGATGGCGCGCTCGGTCTGTCGCGCTGGCAGAACCTCTTCTTCTGCGAATTCGATGGGCCACGCGCGGAGCGGCGTGTCGTGGTGACCGTGCTGGCCGATGCCTGAGGGGGCGATCGCGTGTGGGGCTGAGGCTGGGGATGCGGGTCCGCGATGGTTGAATGTCCGATTCGCCACCAGTTGGGTGCGCGGCGACTGATGGGGGCCGGTCCCTGGCGGCCTGCTCAAAAGACCCAGGCGATCAGCAGCGTCAGGATGACGAAGAAGGAGAAGAAGGCGCCGAGCATGAATTGCAGCTCTCCGAGCAACCCATCGCCGGCCACGAGCGCGAAGAAGGCGAGGAGCGCGACGGTCAACCCGAAGCCCCAGGGAACGGACGCCTTGATTCCAAGCCCCTGGTTCAGGGTCCCGACGATGGGCGTGGCGGCCGGCAGCAGAAAGACGGCGAGGAGCACGAGCCCGATCACAGCGATCAGGATGACGATGGCCAGCAGCTTGAGATCGCCGCGATTGTTGGCGCCCATGAGCGATCAGCCCGCGGACGCGGGCTGTCCCTTGATCAGTTCGCGGATCTGGTTGGGATCGGGCAGACCGCGCACCACCAGCTCCGGTTTGTCACCCGAGGTGTAGATGGTGATGTCACCGGCGTTCATGAGGCGCTGGAAGAGCGTTTGCGTGACCCGGACCGTGCGCACCGAGGCCATGTTGATCTCGGTGTACTGTTTGCTGAGCAGGCCGTGGGTCCAGAGGATCTCGCTCGGCGTGATCTGGAGATGATCGCTGAGGGTCGCGACCCACCAGATCAGGAGCTGCAGCGTGGCGAAGGCGAAGACCCCGAGACCAATCATCTGCAGCGTGCGGCCATCGAGCTGAATCTGCGACCTGAGCTCCGGCGCAATGACCTGATCGCCGACCACCGCGACCAGGATTCCGCCCAGCATCAGCAGCAGGATCAGCAGCGTGCCGAATGGACGGGTCCGCAACAGCGAGGGATGGGCATCGTAGAGGATTTGAGGCATCGGAAACTCTGGTCTGACCGGGACGCGTCTGTTGGCGAACACCCCGGGATACTAGCGCAAGCCCTCGGGATTAAACAATGACTCGCCGGTGGTCTGGACGCTACCGGCGTCCGTGTTCAGGGTGGACACGCGGTTGCAGGCGGCGCCGAGCATGAGACCGACGAGGAGCATGCGCGCTGTCGTCATGCTGGCTGTCCTCCTGGACGCGATTGAGTGTCCGGGCGTGTCTCAGTGACTCGGGTCTTCCATCAGCTCGAGTGCGATGGGCAGCAGCTCCAGCAGCAGGGGGCGGTTGCGCCAGAGCGTGCCGCCGAGCATCGCGTACAGGGGCAGTCCGTTCTCCACGGGCTCGGCCTCTGGCAGGGTCTCGAGCCAGGCGGTGATGAAGCCCAGCAGCCAACTGCGCTGGATCTGGTCGGCGGCGCATGGCGGCAAGAGATCGGGGACGCGGGATCATCCGGGTCGGTCTCCCCGAGGATCGGCTCACCCTGGAGTCGCAGATAATTGACGGGGTTCGCGCCGGGCGTGACTGCCAGCAGGTCCCGTGCGATCCCGGGTACGGCGGGGTCGCGTGTGCTCTCATTCGAGATCCGCTGGATCGGGTGGCTCGGCGAGGAAGGCATCGCCGGTTTCGCGCGCGAGCGGCGCGGCGCGCGCCTCAGTGATCGGGCGAGCCGGGCCGAGACCGTGGCGCCCTGTCGTCCTGGACGCTGAGCGGTCAGGTCGCGCCGCCGCACGACAGGGGCGAGACGGGACACTCACCCCGCCCCGCCCCGGTCACGCCCGACTCAATCGCGGCGGTGGGCGCGCGCTCGAGCACACCTCGAGCGACGGCGGCCTGTCACTCCTTCAGGTCGAAGCGGTCGGCCATCATCACCTTGGTCCAGGCCGCGACGAAGTCTCGGATCAGCTCCTCTTCTCCATCCGCGGACGCATAGACCTCGGCGATGGCACGCAGCTCGGCGTTGGATCCGAAGATCAGGTCCACCGGCGTGGCCGTCCATTTCAGCGCGCCCGTTGCGCGGTCGCGTCCCTCGTAGAGACCCTCGGTGTCCGCGGCGGGCGACCAGACGGTGTTCATGTCGAGCAGATTGACGAAGAAGTCATTGGTCAGCGGGCCGGGGCGCTCGGTGAGCATGCCATGTCTCGAGCCACGGCTGTTGGCACCCATGACACGGATCCCTCCGACCAGTGCCGTCATCTCGGGAACGCTCAGCCCCAGCAGGTCGGCACGGTCGACCAGCATCTCGCTCGGCGACAGACGGCTGCCGTCGGCGTAGTAGTTGCGGAACCCATCGGCGGTCGGCTCGAGGACGGCGAAGGACTCGACATCGGTCTGCTCCTGGGTGGCGTCGGTGCGCCCGGGGGTGAAGGGGACGACCACCTCATGACCGGCATTCTTGGCTGCCAGCTCGATGGCGGCGACACCGCCCAGGACGATCAGGTCGGCGAGCGAGACCTGCTTGCCATCGGTTGCGGCGGCGTTGAAGGTGGTCTGGATCTCTTCCAGGGTCTGCAGCGCCTTCGCCAGACTGGCCGGATCATTGACTGGCCAGTCTTTCTGCGGCGCCAGGCGAATGCGCGCCCCATTGGCGCCGCCGCGCAGGTCGCTCGCGCGGAAGGTGGAGGCCGACGCCCAGGCGGTACGGACCAGCAGACCGGTGGGCAGACCGGAGGCCAGGATGCGCGTCTTGAGCTCGGCGATGTCGTGCTCATCGATCAAGGCATGGTCGAGCGCGGGCACCGGGTCTTGCCAGAGCAGCACCGCGTCGGGCACCTCGGCACCGAGATAGAGTGCGCGTGGACCCATGTCGCGATGGGTCAGCTTGAACCAGGCCTGCGCGAAGGCGCGCTCGAATTCCTCCGGGTTCTCGAGGAAGCGTTTGGAGATCTCGTGATAGGTGGGGTCGAGCTTCAGCGCCAGGTCAGTCGTGAACATGATCGGCGCATGGCTGACGCCCTCGCGATGGGCGTCGGGGACCGTGCCGGCGGCCGCACCGTCCTTGGGTATCCACTGAATGGCGCCGGCCGGGCTGCGGGTCTGCTCCCAGTCGTGGTTGAACAGGTTGCTCAGATACATCATGGTCCAGCGGGTGGGCGCGGCGGTCCAAGCACCTTCGAGACCGCTGCCGATGGTGTCCTCGGCGTTGCCCTTGCCGCAGCGGTTGGCCCAGCCCAAGCCTTGTTGCTCGAGCGGCGCGGCGGCAGGCTCGGCGCCGACACACTCATCGGGCTTGCCCGCCCCGTGGGTCTTGCCGAAGGTGTGACCACCGGCGATCAGGGCGACCGTCTCCTCGTCGTTCATCGCCATGCGGCCGAAGGCCACGCGAATCTGCTCGGCGGCGGCGAGCGGATCGGGATTGCCGCCCGGGCCTTCTGGGTTCACGTAGATCAGGCCCATCTGGGTGGCGGCGAGTGGATTCTCGAGCTCGCCCTCGGCGTCGGTGCGCGCGCCTCCGAGCATGTCCGCCTCCGGACCCCAGTAGACCAGGTCGGGCTCCCAGTCGTCCGCGCGACCGCCAGCGAAGCCGAAGGTCTGGAAGCCCATGTCCTCCAGCGCGACGTTTCCGGCGAGCACCAGGAGGTCGGCCCACGAGAGGTTGCGGCCGTATTTCTGTTTGATCGGCCAGAGCAGGCGCCGCGCCTTGTCGAGGTTGACGTTGTCGGGCCAGCTATTGAGCGGATCGAAACGCTGCTGGCCGCCATCGGCGCCGCCGCGCCCGTCGGCCACCCGATAGGTGCCGGCACTGTGCCAGGCCATGCGGATGAACAAGGGGCCATAGTGGCCGAAATCCGCGGGCCACCAGTCTTGCGAGGTGGTCATCACCACCTTGAGATCCGCCTTGACGGCCTCGAGGTCGAGGCTCGCGAACGCCTTCGCGTAATCGAACTCCGCGCCGTAGGGATTGGACGCCGGGGCGTGATCGCGCAGCGGGTGGAGATCGAGCTGGTCAGGCCACCAGAAACTATTCGGCCGTGCCTTGCCGTCCCCCATGGTCGGGTCCGCGGCCGCGGTGGTGGTCACAAGGGCGACGAGCATGGTCGCCGGGATCGCCTTCTTGAGCATGGGTCGAGTCTCCTCGTCGTTGGTGGATTCGTGTGTGGTGGCGACGGCCGAGCGCGCGCGACGGTCCTTGCGCGAGTCGCTCAGCGGCCTGATCGAGCGTTGACCTCGCATCTGGCATCGCGCAGCGGCCAAGGCCCGCTCTCGGCACCGGTCGAGGTCATCACAGTGGGTTGGATGTTCGATCCGCCGTTAGGGATCCGCCCCCTTTACTCCGCCTTTTTGATTCGGCAGTGCATATAGAGACCCTTGAAGGGCCAGCCGCCCGAGATCGGATCACAGAGATCCGGGTCGTCATCGGTGGTGACGTTGATGTTCGACTCCCACAGCCCGTAGAGCGAAGGCTCCTCGGCGGGCTTCTCCGGGAACCACCATCCGTGTTGGGTGACGATGAACCAGGGGTCGAAACCGGTGCTGAGCCGAGCGCGCTGCTTGACCCGTCCCGTCGGTGTCTCGATCCAGACCCAGTCGCCATCGGCGATCCCCAGGCGCAGGGCGGCGTCGACATGGATCTCGACGATGGGGTCGGGATGCAGGCGCCGGAAGCTCTCGACGTGGCGGAACTCGGAGTGATGGTAGGGCCGGAAGCGGCAGCCGGAGATGTTGAGGAAGCGGTAGTCGCGACGGATCTCGGGGGGGATCTCAGGCTCGATGTAGGAGGGCAATGGATCATAGCCGAGCTGCTCGAGGATCGTCGATTTGAGCTCGATCTTGCCCGTCGTCGTCGCCAGACCGCCGTTCAGTGCCTGATCGGGCAGTGGCGGCACCAGGTCCCAGCGCTTCGACTTGACGAACTCGTGCAGTGACTGCTGGCCACGCGCCGCCATGATCGCGGCGAGACGGTACTCCCAGGTCTCGGCGAAGGTCTCCCAGGGCCAGTCATCCTGCTGGCCGAGACGCACACCGAGACCGCGCCAGAATTCGTAGTCGTCCTTGCGATCGTGCTGGCCCGGGACCACCGGCGGCAGGGCGGTCTCGCCGACCTGGACCAGCGGATAGGCGCCGACCGAGGCGAAATTGCCCATCTCGGGGCGCTCCAGCCAGGAGGCCGCCGGCAGGACATAGTCCGAGATCGCCGCCGTCGGCGTCCAGGTGGTGTCCAGGGTCACCAACAGGTCCAGCGACTTGAGTGCCGCGTGGACGAGCTTGGTGTTGCCCTGGGACAGCAACGGGTTGCTGGCCGAGACGATGAGTGCGCGCACCGGATAGGGCTTGCCGGTGAGCATGGCACGAAAGGCGGTCGGGGCATGCGCCATGCAATTGAGATAGGCCGCCGCCGGATGGTTCTCGCCCCATTTCTTCTGGAGCTGCTCGGTGACCAGCTCCCAGCCGGGATAGCTCAGGAAACGGAAGCGGTCGGCGCCCAACTGCTTGGCGCGCTGCTCGGGCGAGAGTCGCTCCGAGGCCTCCATGGCGGCGTCGGTGATGAAGTCGGGATGCGGTCCGCCGATGAGACAGCCGCCCGCGACGTCGATCGAGCCGACGATGGCACGCAGGATGTTGATCGCGCGGATCGCCTGGATGCTGTTCGGCGTGCTGTGCTCGGCGGCCTCGCCGATGACCATCGTCGAGGGCTGATTGGCGGCGAAGAAGCGCGCCGTCTCCACCAGCTTCGATACCGACAACCCGGTGATCTGGGCCACCTTCTCGGGCGGGTAGTCCTGCAGTCGCACGCGCAGCTCTGCGAAGCCATGGGTGCGCTGCTCGATGTACTGGCGGTCGTGCAGCCCTTCCGCGACGATGATGTGCATCAGGCCGAGGGCGAGGGCGGCGTCGGTGCCGGGGCGCAGCTGCACCCAGCAGTCGGCCTGACGCGCCGGCTCAGTGTGGCGCGGGTCGACGACCAGGGTGCGCATGCCCGCCTTCTTGGCCTCCTGAAAGCTGTGCCACGAGGACGGCCCGCCCTCGTGGGGATTGCGGCCCCAGAGGGTCATCATCTTGGTGACGCCGGGCTTGCGGTTCGGCACGACGGCGCCGCCGAACATCGAGTACCACACCATGCTGCGCGGTCCGTAGCAGATGGTGACGGCGCCGAAGCGATTCGGACTGCCGAACAGGTTCATGAAGCGCGTCTTGGCGAAATCATGGGCACCGCGTCCGGTCCCCGAGCTGGTCGCCACCGCCTCGGCGCCATCCCGCTGGCGGATGTCCTCGAGCTTGGCCGCGATCTCGTCGAGGGCCTGGTCCCAGCCGATCTGCTGCCACTGATTGGCGCCCCGCTCGCCGACCCGTTTCAGCGGGTAGCTCAGTCGGAACGGGTGATGCTGATAGTCGCCGGCCAGATGCGGCCGGACACAATAGACCCCCGGCGTGACAGGACACTCGGTGTCGATGATGACCCGTTTCACGCGGCCGTCGGCGACCTGGACCTTGACCGCGCAGCCCTTGCTGGTACAGAAATAGCAAATCGAGTGCTTGACCTCGACGCCGTCAGCCCGGGGTGTGGAGTGCGCGGCCATGTCAGACTTGCTCCAAGAGTGCGTCGAGCCTGGGCATGCCGTCTTCCGGCTGCACATTCTGCCAGGTCACCCAGTCGCGCAGCTTGGCGATGGCGCGGCCGTCGTCGATGGCGGCCCGGGCCATCTCGAAGCCTTCCTCGAGGGTGCTGGCCGTGCCCCTCACGTACAGCAGCGGCGCGGCGTTCATGCAGACGATGTCGCGGCGGGCGCCGCGATCGTCGCCAGTCAGGACCCGCAACAGCGTCAGGGCACCCGCGTGAACGTCGCGGGTCGAGGCGATGTCCTCGTAGCGCGCCCGCGCAATCCCGAAGTCGGCCGGATCGAGTAGGCGCGTCGAGATGCTGCCGTCCTCGGCAAGCTCGGCGACGTGGGTCGGTCCCAGGGTGGAGATCTCATCCATCCCCTTGCCGGGCACGTCGTCGGCCAAGCCGTGCATAACGAAGGCCCGTTTGAAGCCGATCTCGCGCAGGGTGCGGATCTCGATGTCGATCATCTCGCGGTTGGGCACGCCCATCACCTTGTAGGTCGGCATCGTCGGGTTGAGGAGTGGCCCCACCAGGTTGATGGCCGAGCCGAAGCGGATCTGCGACAGCACGCGGGCCACCGTCTTGGGATGCACCGACGGCAGAAAGGCGTTCCAGGCGCAGATCCCGGCCTTCTCGATGCTCTGCTTGGGCAGATTCGGGGCCTGCTCGACGTTGATCCCGAGTGCCTCGACGACGTCGATCGAGCCGCTGTTGGAGGAGATCGCCCGTGCCGCGTGACGCACCACGTAGAGACCGCAGGCGGCGGCGAGGATCGCGGCGCCAGTGCTGACGTTGAAGGTCTTGAGTGTATCGGCGCCGGTACCGCAGTTGTCGATCAGCGGCTCGGGCGTGTCGACCGCGACCTTCACCGTGTCATATTCGTAGAGTGCCTCGAAGGTGCCGGCCACCTCCTCCGGGGTCTCGCCCTTGGCCTTGAGCGCGGCGATGAAGGCACCTTGCTGCAGATCGGACTGTTCCTCCTCGCAGATCTGTCGCCAGCATTCGCGGGCCTCCGCGCGGGTCAGGTGCTCGCCGCGCGTCAGCTTGACCACCAGAGCGCCAAAATCCTTCCACCGAGCCTCTTGGCTATCCACGGTTCATCCTCCGGGAGATGTGTCGGCCGCGCCGCCGTGGCTGCCGGGACGCGGTTTATAGGTCAGATACAGATAATCACCCAGGGTGTCGGCGCGATCGAGACGGTAACGCGGGATCTGTCCCTGGGGCCAAAAGGCCGTGCGCTCCACGGGCGTGATCGAGGTCGAGCCCCCGATGACGAACGGGCAGACGATCAGCTGGATCTCGTCGTAGAGATTCTGGGCGATCATCGAGCGATGCACGCTGCCGCCACCCTCGACCAGGAGACGCTCGATGCCGATCTCGGCGCGCAGCAGCTGCATGGTCTTGGCCACGTCGACGAAGCGCCCGCCGCCGGCGACCAGGATGCGCGCGCCGCGCCGCGCCAAGGCCTCGACCCGCTCGCGCGGCGCGTCCGGACTCACGACCACGACCGTGGTGGCCTCCTCGCCGAGGACGCGCGCGGTGGGCGGGATCTCGGCGAGGCCGTCGAGGACGATGCGCGTCGGGTTGCGGCCGGCGGCCTCGCGCAATGTCAAACGCGAGTCGTCGAGCAGGATACAGTTGCGCCCGACCATGATGCCGTCGACCTCGCGGCGCCGGGCGTTGTGCAGCGCCATGATCTCCGGATCGATCAGCTCTGGACCAATGGGGTTGGGCTGCCCGGGGTGGCGGCGCGGCGAGATCTTACCGTCGAGCGACACCGCCACCAGCATGATGGTGTAGGGACGCTCCACGCTCATGGCAGCGCTCCCCCCGCGTCGGCACCGCGCACGGCAGCGACGAAGGCACGCATGCGCGGCCCGTCCTTCACGGCGGTCGCGGCCTCGATGCCGCTGATGACGTCGACACCGTATGGGCGCACGCGCGCGATGGCCTGCGCGACATTGGTCGGGTTGAGACCGCCGGCGAGGATGAAGGGCTTGGGACAGGCCTCGGCGAGGCGTGCCGCCAGAGTCCAGTCGAGGGCCACACCGGTCCCCGCCGGTCGCGCGGCGGTCTTCGAATCGACCACCAGACCGGCGATCCCGGTGCTGGCCAGGGCGCGGACCGCCCGCACCGGGTCGGGATCCTCGAACTGGGCCTGTCCGCTCTCGACATCGACACGCAGGGCCTTGATGACGTGCGTGCCGGTCCCGGCCAGTCCGGCGCAGACCGCCTCGATCTGGTCCAGGGTCTCATCGCCGTGCAGCTGCAAGAGGTGCGGACGCACGTGCGCGGCGATCGCCAGCATCTGCTCCACGGCGCCGCCGACGACGGCGGTCGTGGTCACGAAGGGCGGCACCGCGGCGACGAGCGCGGCGGCCGTCTCGCGATCCAGGTTCCAGGGGGCTGGAATGGGGTACTCGGTGACGAAGCCGAGCGCGTTGGCGCCGGCCGCCACGGCGAGCGCGACGTCGTCCGCAGACATGAGGCCGCACATCTTGATCCGCGTCATGCCCGCACCATTGGGAGCTGGGTCAGGGCCGCGAGGCGCGCCGCGGGGTCGGCGGCGTGCAGCAGCATGGTGCCCACCAGCACCGCGTCGGCGCCCGCGCCCAAGGCACGGCGGACGTCCTCATCGGTGAGTAGGCTGCTCTCGGAGACGATGACGATGCCCTCGGGAACCCGCGGCGCCAAGGCCACGGTCGTGGTGACGTCACCGGCATCGGTCTCCAATCGCAAGATGTCGCGGTTGTTGATGCCGATCAGCGCCGGCGACAGCGCCAAGGCACGCGCGAGCTCGGCCTCGGTGTGCACCTCGACGAGGGGCTCGAGCCCGAGATCGAGTGCGGCGTCGAAGAGCGGAGCAAGGTCCTCGGAGGGGATCGTCGCGACGATGAGTAGAACGGCGGCGGCTCCGGCATCAGCGGTTTGGCGCAGCTGTGCCTGATCGGTGATGAAGTCCTTGCGCAGGACCGGCAGCGGGGTGGCGCCGACGACCTCGGCGAGTGTGTCGCAGCTGCCCCCGAAGTGCCGCGACTCGGTGACCACCGAGAGCGCGCAGGCACCGGCGGCGGTCAAGGCCGCGGCCAGGTCGGCGGGGCGACGCCCGGCGAGCAGGTCGCCATCGCGAGGCGACACCGGCTTGATGTCGGCGATGACGGGCACTCGTCCGGCCTCGCGCGCCGCGCGAATCGCCTTGGTCAGGGAACCTGCCGTCATTCGGTCCCGATGTAGGCCGCCCACATCTGCTCCATCTTGTGCTTGGAGTAGCAGCGGAAGGCCATGTGGGTCTTGGTGTGCTTGACGCCCGGGACGGCGGCGATGCGCTCCGAGACGACCGGGGCCAAGTCGTCGTAGTCGCGCACGCGGATCATCGCCAGGATGTCGTAGGACCCTGAGATCGAATAGACCTCGGCGACACCCTCGACATCGACCAATGCCTGGGCGACATCGTGCGCGGTCCCGACCTGGCACTTGATGAGCGCAACGGCGGTAATCATCTCTCCCGACCTTCCGCACCAATGCGGCGATATGATGTCTTGCGAGATCCGGCGATCGTGTCCCCGATCCCACGGCCGATACCAGCGGGAGACACACACACTGCCGATGGCGACCGGTGGCAGGGCCATCGGCCGGCCGACGCGCGCCGATCATTCGCTGATGATGGCTCGGTTGCCCTGGGATGCTGTCTCCGCGGCACCGAACCGATTTGGCTGTACTGCGCCTGGAAATTAGCGAGCAGGAGAGCATCTGTCAAGGTTCCACCGCGGGCGAGACAGCCGCGTCCAGAGCGCTCTGCAGCCCTGCCGCGAGCGGCCCACGCACGCTGTTCGACTGGCCGCTGACCCGATATCGTCTGCGCTGGCAGCGATCCGCCTGGCGGACGGCCCGCGATCCGCCGAAGCAGGACCGTGAACCAGACCCTGACGGGCGCTTTCAGGCGCTCCGCGCCAAGTGCACGTGCCGACTCACGCCCCACCCACAGGCGTGACCGGAGCCCCGATCACGCTCATTGGAGAACCCTGACCTTGAAGACATTCAATGCGTTGCCCCTCGTTCTGACGAGTGGCCTGCTCATGCTCGGCACGGCGCCATCCGCGGCCTCAACGGCGTCCGGGGCCTCCTACGCGGTGGTCCCGATCCATCAGGCCCAGAGTGGCCTCGCCTCGGGTGGCCAGGCTGGCTACACCGGGGTGCTCGGATCGTTCGGGTACCAGTGGTCGCTCGATCAGCGCTCAGCGCTCGGCGTGCGACTGCGCTTCGAGTCCGAGGATTGGCGGTTCGATGATCCGCGCGCCTTCGCCGGTGTCGCGCCTTGGGGCACGCTCTATCGCTTGGGTCTCTCCCTGCCCTACAGCTGGGTCACGGCCAACGGCTGGCGGTGGAGCCTGACCCCCATCATCGAATCCGCGGCGGAGTCCGGCGCGCGCGTCTCCGATTCGCTCGAGTACGGGGCGAGTCTGGCGGGTGGGCGCGTCATCCGGCCCGACCTGACCCTTGGTCTGGGGGTTGGCGTCTATGATCGCATCGAGGAGACGAGCGTTTTTCCCTTCGTCATGATCGACTGGCGCATCAGCGATCAGTGGCGTCTCTCCAATCCCGCCGCGACGAGTCCGTCCGGCCCCGCGGGTCTGGAGATCAGCTATGCACTCCCCTCAGGCTATCAGATCGGGCTCGCCGCGGCCTACCGCTCGCAACGCTTCCGGCTCGACCGCGACGGGGAGGTCCCGGGCGGGGTGGGCGAGCATCGCAGTATTCCCGTCCTGGCGAGCATCGAGCGGCGACTCTCCAAGGGGTTGGGCTTCAAGCTCTACGCGGGCGTCGCCCTCGGCTCCGAGCTGCTCGTGGAGGATGCGTCTGGACGGCGGCTCGCGGATGAGGACCGCGATCCAGCGGCGCTGTTCGGATTGGTGATGAGCGGGCGATTCTGAAGCCAGCCGCCGGGCAGCGGCGGCCATTCGGACGGGTCATGACGACTCGGCCGGGGCCGACGCGGCGGCGTCACGACACTGGAGGCGATAGGCCTCCAGATCGAGCTCCTCCGGGCTCTCCAGCAGGCGCTCGCGCAGCTCGGAGAAGAATTGGGCATCCACCATCCGGCTGGCGAATCCGTCCTTGGTGAACTGACGCTTGAGGATGGAATTGCCCGCCTGCTTCAAGTGCTCGACGAACGCGGCGCGATGCGCCTCGCGAGCCTCCTCGGGCAAGGCCGCGAAGCGCTCGCGGACCCGGCGCTCACGGAAGCGCTGCCAGTCGGTCAGCAGCGCCTCGTGGGCCTGTGCGGCGTCGGGGGACTCGGGCGTAGAGGACTCGGCCTCACGCGGCCGGTAGTCCTCCTCGATGGCGCGGATGAGATAGGCCGAGCGATTCTTCACCTTGCCCGAGCGGAATTCACGATCGGCATAGGCGATGTTTGCACGAATGCGCTCGGCGTCGAAGGTGTTGACCAAGGACTTGGCTTTGCGCTTGCCGACCCCTCGCATCAACAACGTCTGCTCCAGCGGATCGTTGAGAACCCGGACATCGCTGTTTGGCTCATCGCTGGTCGGCACCGTCACCAGATCGGCGAGCGCGAGTTGCATCGCCCTGCGCTCGATGCTGAAGAGCAGCGCCACCACCGCGCGGCCCTTCTTGACGCCCTGGTAGTCGACGGCCAGATCGGAATGGGTGTTGATCTCGGCGACACAGGGTTTGAGCACGTCGGCGTTGAGATGCTTGTAGATCCCCTCGAACTGAAGCACATGGCGCAAGGTATCGAGCGGCACCTCGACCGCATGGGTCGACGGATTGCCCGCACGGCACAGATCGTCGATCAGAAATTCATAGAGCGCGAGTGAATACTTGCTGCTGAATTGGGTCTGGACAAGGAGCTGGATCTTGGCAAAGAGGGTGGGATGCTCGACCTTCTCGACCAGCATCGGGTTGAGCACGTATCGCAGACGACCACCAGAGAGCTCGGCACCGGCCAGGAAGGTACAGACGCCCCAGTCCGTGGTGCGATCCTTCTTGAGACTGTTCCAGACGATCGGATTGGTGGTCAGACGCTCCAAGGCCTCCTTGATCACCTCCATGTTCTTGCTGCGCTCCAGCCCGATCAAGGACATCAGCAGCTCGACCGAGAGTGTCGCGCTCCTGCCGATTCGACCGCGCTGCGAATGCCAGATGAGGGCATTGAAGATCTTGCGCTCGATCAACGACAACCGATTGCCCACATGGATGGTGGCGGTGGGTTTGAGGAGCTGTTCGTGATTGTGGTGATGAGCCAGTGCTTGCATCGTCCGGACGCCCTTGAACTGACGTGCCAGAAGAGTAGCCCAATGGTCGATCCAAGTCAGCTCTTTTTTCGACCGTTTCACCGAATCGCGAGGTCATCCCGGCCCCATCCCTCGCGCCTTCCCCAAATCCTCGACCTTTCGTCGGCATACGGATCCCAGGCGCGGCGCTCGAGCGACGCCATCGACGATCACTCAACGTGCTCTCTGGAGGCTGGAAACACGCGCCCGCCCCAAATCCTCGACCTTTCGCCCCCAAATCCTCGACCTTTCCCCAAATCCTCGACCTTTCAGCCCCAAATATCCGACCGTTTCCCCAAAAACTCGACCTTTCCCGCCAAATCGCTAAAAAATAGTGATTCAATATCAGAGTCTTAGATCAAGCCCCCAAAAACTCGACCCTTCTTCCCCAAATTCTCGACCTTTTAAGTTCAATCAATACAAAGACTTACACTCATTTCCCCAAAAACTCGACCGATAAACCCCAAATCCTCGACCTTTCGTTTCTAATTCGTTTTTAGAATCAATAACTTACGATTCTCTTTAATTGTTGTTAACTTTTAATAAAAACAACAACAGGGGCCCCAAATCTTCGACCTTTCTCGCACCCTCGTGGCCCAGTTGGACCAAAGTAACCGTTGTTGTTGTTTTTAATAGATTTTTCAATCCATGGGCAGATTGCCTGAGAGTGGAGTGGTCAACCGAGAATAGGGGGCATTCTGGTCTCGGCTCGCCGATCGGGGACAATCCTGAAAAGATCCACACACGGATAGTTCTCATCCTTGGTGAGAAAGTCACTGAAGGACAGCGCCAAGCCCTCTAGGCTTGCAGCCTCATCAATCGGATCGGTACAAGTGTCCGATCCCTCATCTCGCGAGCACCTGACATGACAACCAATATTGGAAACCTCGACCGCATCATCCGCATCGTCCTCGGCATCCTCATCCTAGGCTGGGGGCTCTATGCTCAAAACTGGCTCGGGGTCATCGGTGTGGTACCCTTGGCGACCGGCTTGATCCGCTGGTGTCCGCTCTACGTCCCACTGAAGCTCAACACCAACAAGTGATGTCGCGTGCCAGGCGAACGATGCCTGGTCGCGGAAATCGATGTCGCGGATGCGCCGGATGTGGCGCCGCCGCCCATCGTTTCGATCATCGCGAGCTTGGGGATCTCGCGGTCCTTCAAACACTGATCCACCGACCAACGAGAGTGTGCGAACCGCCATCATGGAGACTGCGTCGTCGTCCCGCCTGGCCCATTTTCCAGTGTCCTTCTTCGCCATGGTCATGGGCTTGGCCGGGCTGACCTTGGCCTGGGAGAAGGCGCAACAGGTCTTCGCCCGCGATCTGGGTCTCACGCCCTGGCTGCTTGGTCTGACCACGCTGGTCTTTGCCAGCTTGCTGCTCATCTACGCCACCAAGCTGGTTCGGCAACCTCAGGCGGTGGTCCAGGAGCTGCGCCATCCGGTGAAGCTCAACTTCTTTCCGACCATCTCGATGAGTCTGATCTTGCTCGCGAATGCCAGCGCAGCAGTCCAACCTGTGCTCGGCGAGCCGCTCTGGATCCTTGGCACGACACTCCATCTACTCTTCACGCTCTATGTCATGAACGTGTGGATTCACCATGAGCATCTTCAGATCCATCACATGAATCCGGCCTGGTTCATTCCGGCGGTCGGCAATCTACTGGTGCCGATCCTCGGGGTGTCGCTCGGGTATACGGACGTTGCCTGGTTCTTCTTCAGCATCGGCATCCTGTTTTGGATCGTCTTGCTGACGATCGTCTTCAACCGAATGCTCTTCCATCACCCCATCGAAGCGCATCTATTGCCGACGCTCTTCATCCTGATCGCACCGCCAGCGATCGGATTCATCGCCTATGTGAAACTCACTGGAGGACTCGATCCATTCGCTCGGGTGCTCTATTTCGCCGCGCTCTATCTCACGCTGCTCCTCTTCACTCAGATCGGACGTTTCTTCAGGCTCCCATTCGCCCTCTCCTGGTGGGCGTATTCCTTCCCGTTGGCGGCCATCAGTCTCGCCAGCTTCCTGATGTTCGAGCTCACTGGGCAGGTCTTCTATCAAGCACTCGCGACTGGATTCCTGGTGCTGCTGAGCGCGGTGGTCGTGTTCCTGCTGCTGCGCACATTGCTCGCGGTGTCTCGTCAAGGTATCTGCGTGCCCGGTCACTGAGACCGCCCCGCAGACGGGCGCCAGGGCTGGCGGTGATCCACTGCAAGCCCTGGCGAGACCTCAGTCGAGTGAGCTCAGCCTATCGACGACGGCGATCATCTGCTGCATCGAACGTGGTGCCCGCGGAGCCGCGCCAAGCGCATGCTTGCGGCACGGGTTGATCGGCATGGTTGGGCGTGGGCCACGGCCCATGACTCAATCCTGCGGATCTGGCACGAACTCGAGGACATTGCCATTGATACAATAGCGTTGGTTGGTGGGCGGGGGCCCATCGTCGAAGACGTGGCCGAGGTGGATGCCTGAGCTTGCGCTGCGCACCTCCACGCGCCGCATCCCATGACTGAAGTCATCATGCAGGGTGATGGCGCCTGGCACTGGGTTGAAGAAGCTTGGCCAACCGCTTCCGCTGTCGAACTTGGTCTCGCTGCGAAAGAGCGGCATCCCGGTGATGGGGTCGATGAAGGTGCCGGAGCGTTTTTCATCGAGGTGTGAACCAGTGAAGGCGCGCTCGGTCCCCTGCTCGAAGGCGATCCGACGCTGCTCGGGGCTGAGCAATCGAAAGCCCAGCCAGTTCCAGAACCGTTCCGTGTCGCCGTCATAGCCGGTATAGCGCGACACCTCCCGACCGTCCTCGAAAAGCACCGTGGTCGGGGTGGCGAGCAGTGGCTTCTCGAGTGTCCAGCCAATCGGGGCATCGATGCTGAGCGTACGCGCAAGGGCGACTGGGGCGTGCCAGTCAGCGAGCACATCCGCCGCAAGCTGCTTGCAAGAGCCGCAATGTTCGGCCTCGAACACGATCAATTGGCGAGCGCGTGTGAGTGTCGCGCCATCCAACGCCGCCGCGCGGTCTGCGGTTGAGCCCACCGCTCGGCTCGATGCCTGGTCCGGGTAGGCCACGCCGGTGCCCCCGAGTCCACAATAGCCGCGTGGATTCTTGATCAGATAGTCCTGATGCTCATCCTCAGCGGTGTAATAGACCGTCAGTGGCGCGATCTCGGTGGTGATGGTGCCGCGTCCGGCCGCCGTGAGCGCCTCCTGATAGATGGCCCGTGTCCGCTGGGCCACCTCCTCCTGCTCGGGACCAGTGGTATAGATGGCACTGCGGTAGTTGCTCCCGACGTCATTGCCCTGGCGGTCGCCTTGGGTGGGATCATGATTTTCCCAGAAGCGCGCCAGAACTTGCGCAAGTGTGACCTGTGACTGATCGAAGCTCACCTTCACGACCTCGGCATGATTGCGCTTGTCGGTGCCACCGCGGCGCAAGGCGCGCTCGTGCGATAGGATCGCCGCGTAGTGTCCCGGGATCTCTCCGTTGGCATAGCCGCTCTCGACATCGACGACCCCGGTCACCTCGCCCATGCGCTTCTCCGCGCCCCAGAAACACCCCATGCCCAGAACGATCGTGTCGATCCGTGCACTCGCCTGTGCGGGACTCGCCGCACGAGCCGCGCCCGGCTGTGACCTCTCCGCGGAGGCCGTCCCCACGGCAAGCAGTGAGCCTGTGATGAAACCGAGAAGGGCGATGATGGACCATCGGGATGTCCGGATGAGCATGATGATTCCTGTGTGTTCGAGAGTGAAATCGAGCGTTTCGGCAGTGCGTGCGCCAGCCTGGTTCCATTGGGCACGGTCATTGTGAGGCCATCGGGAGCATATCCCGGCTGCTGGCGGGATGGTCATCGATTGATCGATCTAATGTATCCGTCTGGTAACACAAGGGTCACTCTCGATGCGGTCGAGTTGCGGACAGGGTTATCCACAAGTTTCGGGGATAACCCACGAGACTCCACGCCTGTCTCATCGATCCCGTGCCCGAGATCAGCCGCCACGCCTCACCATGATTTTTGGACTTGGCCAGTTTGTATCCCGCCCTCGATCCTCACATCGGCATCACGGAGACCAGAAGACATGCGGTGCCTCGACTCGATCCGCGACCCTGCACGCGTGCAGGCGAAACCGCCCACTCGAAAACATCTTGACTGATAGGAGTACACATCCATGACCGAGCACCTGAATGTCCTTGGCGAACCCTTGGAAGAATGCTCGATGGATCCGATGACTGGATTCATGCGCAGCGGATTCTGCGAGACCGGCCCCGATGATCTCGGTTCTCATACAGTGTGTGCCAGGGTGACGGCCGAGTTCTTGGACTACTCCAAATCGAGGGGCAACGATCTCATGACTCCGCTCCCGGCATTCGACTTTCCGGGACTGCAACCAGGCGACAAGTGGTGTCTCTGCGCGGCACGTTGGCAGGAAGCGCTGGATGCGGGATGCGCGCCCCGCGTGGTGCTGCGCGCGACACATGAGCGCGCGCTCGAGGTCTGCGCCATCGAGGATCTCAAACGACACGCGATCGACCTGTCGTGATCGACACACCGCGTCACCTGGCCCCAGGGGACGCGGAAAACTGGCGACACATCACGCTTTCTTTGTCATCCATCTGCGTTTTCCTCGCTTCAGTTGCGGTGAGCTCGATCGGGGCTTGGTGTCGATGACACCCGAAGAGGATTCCCGGGCGCGTGCCGACGGTCAGGTGGCGTTGTCCGTTCTCGCCATGGGATGATGCGTCTTGGATATCGCCCTAAATGGGAGACGATGCCTTCTCGGACGACTGCGATGCTGGGGAGCTGACCGCTATTCACAACGATGGCTCCTGGATCGAGTAGGCCTGAGGTGCGTTTCCCGATCCGCGAGGCACCCCATGCGTTTCTTCACCACCGAAGGCCCGGTGCGGCTCGATGACCACTACGCCCTGCCTCCGTTGTCGCGCTGGGATCTGGACGAGGTACTGGCCCTCATCGAGCAGAAGAAATACTTCCTGCTCCACGCCCCGCGCCAGACCGGTAAGACCAGTTGTCTCTTGGCCTTGATGGAACACTTGAACCGGGAGGGGCGCTACCGGGCGGTCTATGCCAATCTGGAAGGCGCCCAGGCCTGGCGCGAGCGTCTCGCCGACGCCATGGCCACGATCGTCACCGATATCGCCAACTCGGCCCAGGTGTGGCTCGGCGACGAGGAGCGCCCGCGCCATGCGCGCGAGGTGCTGGCCACCACCCCGCCCGGCTCGGCGTTGGGCACCTTTCTGAGTCAATGGTGCCAGCGCACACCACGCCCCATCGTGCTGCTGCTCGACGAGGTCGATGCCCTGATCGGCGATACCCTGCTGTCGCTGCTGCGCCAGTTGCGCGCCGGTTACCCCCAGCGCCCGGGCCATTTCCCCCAGACCGTGCTGCTGTGCGGGGTGCGCGACCTGCGCGACTACCGCATCCACGCCAGCTCCGTACAGGATCCCGTCACTGGCGGCAGCGCCTTCAACATCAAGGCCAAATCACTGCGCCTCGGCGATTTCACCGCCGCCGAGACCCGGACCCTGCTGCTGGAACACACCCGTGAGACCGGACAGGTCTTCACCCCGGAGGCGCTCGAGCGCGTCTGGGCGTTGACCCAAGGCCAGCCCTGGCTAGTCAACGCCTTGGCCTATCGCGCCTGTTTCGAGCTGCCAGAAGGCCGCGACCGCGCCCGACCGATCACCCTGGACCTGATCGATCAGGCCAAGGAGGCGATGATCCTGGAGCGCGTCACCCATCTCGACCAGCTCGCCCACAAGTTACAGGAGCCCCGGGTGCGGCGGGTCATCGAACCGATGTTGGCCGGCACCGCTCTTGGCGACGTACCCGACGACGCGATCCAGTATCTGCTCGATCTGGGGTTATTGCGCCAACACGGCGGCGGCCTGAGCGTCGCCAATCCGATCTACCGCGAGGTGCTGCCGCGCATGCTGGCCTTCACCCCGCAGGCCTCGTTGCCCCAGATCGCCCCGACCTGGCTGAACCCGGACGGGTCGCTGAACCCCGACGCCCTGTTGAGCGCCTTCCTCGCCTTCTGGCGCCAACATGGCGAGCCGCTGCTGGGCAGCGCGCCCTATCACGAGATCGCCCCCCATCTGGTGCTCATGGCCTTCCTGCATCGGGTCATCAACGGCGGCGGGACGCTGGAGCGCGAATACGCCATCGGCTCGGGGCGCATGGATCTGTGTCTGCGCCATGGCGCGGTGACGCTCGGAATCGAGCTGAAGGTGTGGCGCGACGGACGCCCCGATCCGCTGGCCCAGGGGCTGGAGCAACTGGATGCCTATCTGACCGGGCTGGGACTGGACACCGGCTGGCTGGTGTTGTTCGACCGGCGGTCGGGTCAACCGCCGATCGAGGCGCGCACCGCCTGCCAGGACATGACCAGCCCCCAGGGCCGGCGGATCCGGGTCATTCGGGCCTGAGCGCTCGGCGGGACGGGGTGCTGACGACGGCCAGTCGACTGGCGGATCCGGGAGGGGCTAATTTGAAATCCGGGACTGCTATACTCGTCCACCACATTTGTGGTAGAGCGATTCACCATGAGCAACACGACCACCGAGACCATCTCCGTGCGGATCGCCCGGGACCTGTACGACCAGGCCAGGAGCGATGCGGTGGGCGAGCACCGCACCATCCCAGGTCAGATCGAGTACTGGGCACGGGTGGGGCGAGCGGCGCTGGACAACCCCGACCTGCCGGTGAGCTTCATTGCCGAGGCCCTGGCCTCGCTGAGCGAGCCCCGCGAAGAGGCGACACCCTTCGTACCCCGTGGGGCTGGCGAGTGACCGACACGGTCGTTCAAACGCGACGCTTCGCCCGAGCTTACAAGAAGCTGCACGGCAACCTCGTTGTCGAGGTCGATGCTGCGGTCTCCTGTGTCGCTGCCGATCCGAGCATTGGGGAACGCAAGAACGGCGATCTGGCAGCCCTTCGCGTCCACAAGTTCCGAGCGCTCGGCGAGCTTTGGCTGCTCGGCTACAGCATCGACGACGCGGTGCGACTGGTCTACTTGGAGGCGGTCGGACCGCACGAGAACTTCTATCGCGACCTGAAGAGATGATGGAAGGGGCGCGGCTATTATACTTTCACTACGCCACGCTTTTCGGTCCCCCGCCATGAAATTCCCCTACGGCACCGCCGACTTCAACGCCATTCGCCGCGAAGGTTACTATTACGCGGATCGCACCGCGCGCATTCGCGCGCTGGAGGAGGCCGGCAAGCAACTGCTGTTTCTACGCCCGCGGCGTTTCGGCAAAACCGCCTGGCTCACCACGCTGGAGAATTACTACGATCTGGCGCGGGCCGGGGAATTCGAGGCGCTGTTCGGAGACCTGGCCATCGGCCAAAACCCGACCGCGCGGCATAACAGTTACTTCGTGTTGCGCTGGGATTTTTCCATGGTCGATGCCAGCGGCAATCTGGCCGAGATTCGCCAGGCCTTGCACGATCATCTCAACAGCCAGGCCAAAGGTTTTTTTCTGCATTACCGCGAACAGCTCAGGGACATCCAGCTCGACGCCCCGGGGTTTGGATTGCGCGATGACAATGGCCTAGTCGCGCTGACATCGGCGGTCAACGCCGCCCGCGCCCGCGGCCATGATCTGTATCTCCTGATCGACGAATACGACAACTTCGCCAACGAACTGATGCACGGACGTCGCGCGGATTACGACGCCTTGGTCTCCGGGGAAGGGCTGCTCAAGACGGTGTTCAAGGCGGTCAAATCCCTGGCCTCGGGCGCGGGGATCGATCGGGTGTTCATCACCGGGGTCTCGCCGGTGGTGCTGGCGGATATTTCCAGCGGCTACAATGTCTCTAAGGATGTCAGCCTCGATGCTCGCTTCGTCGATCTGTGCGGCTTTAGCGAAAGTGAAGTCGCCGCCGTACTCGACCAGCTCGCCGCCGAGCAGGGGCGCGACCCGGAGTGGTCGGCGCGCATGCGCGCGACCATGCGCACCTGGTACAACGGCTATCGCTTCGGCTACGAGCCAGGTCCCGGTCTCTACAATCCCACCCTGGCGCTGTACTTTTTCGATGCCCTAGCCAGCACCGGCGAGCCGCCGCGGGAGATGCTCGACAGCAACCTGGCGATGGATCGCAACCGCATCGACTTCGTTGCCCGCCAACCGCATGGGTCGGCGTTGATCGGGGCCGCGCTCGATCCCGAACATCCGCCGGTCATCGCCAGCCTCGCGCATCGCTTTGGCGTCGAGGACATGCGCCAGGCACCCCGGGACGCGCCCTTTCTCGGCTCGCTGCTGTATTTTCTCGGTGCGCTGACGCTCAAGGACCAGACCGCTTTCGGCGAACTGGTGCTGGGGATTCCCAACCTGGTCGTGCGCAAGCTCTATGTCGAGCGCATCCGCGATCAGTTATTCCCCGAATACCCCGAGCGCGAAAGCCTGCGCGAGGCGGCCAAGGCGTTCCATACCCAGGGCGACCTCGCGCCCCTGGTCGAGGTGCTGGAGGCTCATCATCTGCGTGTCTTCGACAACCGCGACTATCGCTGGTCGAACGAGCTGACCGTGAAGACGGTCTTTCTGGTCGCGCTCTTTGCCGACATTTTCTATGTGATGGACTCGGAAACGGCCATCGATCGCGGCCATGCGGATCTCTCGCTCATGGTCCGCGAGGAGATGCGCCGCTTCGCCCTCCTGGATCATCTGCTGGAGTTCAAGTACCTGAGTCTCCAGGACCTCGGGCACTCCGCCGCGCGCTTGCGGGAGCTGTCGCGCGCGGAGCTCGCCAGCCTGCCACCCGTCGCCGCCAGCCTGGAGGCCGCCGAAGCCCAGCTTGCCCGCTACCGCCCGCGGCTGGAACGAGCCTATGGGGGGCGCCTGCGGCTGCACACCCACGCGGTGGTCGCGGTGGGGTTCGAGCGGCTGCTGTGGCGCAGTACGCCGGGCGCGCGCAGTTAGCCCGGCTCCCAGGCGACAGCCGGGCCGGAGAACACGCTCGTCGAGTCGAAATGTTTACTTGGCCGAGCGTGACAACCAATCCCGCTTGAGCTGGCGGAACTTCATCGCCCTTACGGACGCACCGTCGGGTTGCTCGCGGTGTGCTCGGCAATCGGCATCCGCTGTTGACCACCAGACATGATCGAGAAGGCAGTACCATGTTGCGTTGGGTGCATCCAGAGAAGGGGCGTTACTACCAAGCGGATCTGGTGGAGGATCTGCTCGGTGGCTGGTCGGTGGTGACGGCATGGGGCGCCACGGGATCACGGCACGGGCGGGTGCGGAGCACCTGGGTGCGGACACGAGAGGATGCTGAGAAGCGCTTGGGGGAGATCGAGAAGAGACGCATGCAACGGGGGTATGTATCGCTTGGGAAGGCGCTCAGAACGGGCGATGCCTGATGCGTCGTTTTGGTCAGTGACGGTCGATCCGGTGATCGGTGCCAGACTCGATGGGTCGCTGATCGCGGTGTCGGTGGGTGCTCGACGGGCCGGCGACGGCCGACATGGCGGGCCGCGCCGGTGGAACCTAATTCTTGCGCACGTTCGCTGGGCTACGCGCGGATCGGCGTGTCTTGGTCGCGGTGCTGGCCGATGCGTGATGCGCTCTGTCTGAGCTGCTCGCTGAGCTGCTCGACTAGGGGCTCGGCGGCGTCGAAATCATAGTCCTCGAGTGCCGTTCGCAATGGCTCCAGCTCGGTGGAGAAACCGGCCGCGCCGAGCAGATCCCATTCCTGCTCCAAACGCGTGGCCGCGGCGAGGTTGGAGTCGGCGATCAAGCCCGCGAGCTCGGCGAGCACTTGGGCGACACGCTCGGGCTGGACCTGTTGCATGGCAGCGCTCGGTCCCCGCGGGGCCGTTGCCGGTGGCGCTGCCCCCTCCGCCGGCAGACTGGCGATGGCCTCGAGCACTCGCTCGAGCGCCTGCTGCACCGCTGTCCTGGACGCGCGATCGGCATGCCGCGCCTGGGCCGCCGCCTCCAGCCGCGCGCAGGCCTGCCGCAGGGCCTCGGCGCCGATGTTGCCCGCCACGCCCTTGAGGCTGTGGATGATCCGCTGTGCTGAGGTCCAGTCGCCGGCAGCGACGCAGGTGTCGAACCGCGCGAGGCTGTCGGCCTGGCTCTGGGCAGTCTTGCGCAGCAGCTTCAGATAGAGCGCCTGGTTGCCCTGGACGCGCTGGAGGCCGGCGGCGGTGTCAATGCTGTCCAACGTGGGTAGCGCGGGCGGCGCTGGCCCTGGCTCCCGTGCCGTGGGCGCCGCGGATCGACTCGGCACCGCCTGGGATGGCGCGGACGGCCGGATCCAGCGCGCCAGGGTCTGGAACAGCTCGCCGACGTTGATGGGCTTGGCGATGTGGTCGTTCATCCCGGCGGCGAGCACCCGCTCGCGGTCGCCGGTCATGGCATTGGCGGTCATGGCCAGGATCGGCAGATCCTTGAAGCGCGCCTGCGCGCGCAGCCGGCGGGTGGCCTCGTAGCCGTCCATGACCGGCATCTGGCAGTCCATGAGCACGCCGTCGAAGGGCTCACGCTCCAGCCACTCCAGGGCCTGCGCGCCGTGGTTGGCGACCTCCACCATCAGTCCGTTGTTGCTCAAGAGCTCCAGGGCTACCTCCTGATTGATCTCGTTGTCCTCCACCAGCAGCACCTTGGCCCCGCGCAGCCGGGCCAGATCGGCCGCGGTGGGGCCCCGGTCGTGGCGCGGACGCAGCTGGGCCGCCGCGCTACGGCCCAGGGCGCGCAGGATGGCATCGAGCAGGTCCGAGGGGGTCGCGGGCTTGGTCAGGATGGCACGGATGTCGACCTCCGCGGCGGCGGCCATGGCCTCCTCGCGCCCGTAGGCGGTCACCATGAGCAGGATCGGCGGCGGGCGGATGTCGCGGTGCTGTGCGATCGCCCGCGCCGTGGCCACGCCGTCGAGCCCGGGCATGCGCCAGTCCAGCAGGACCAGCCGGTAGGGATCATCCAGGGCCTCGCGCAGCCGACTCAGGGCCTCCTCGCCGCTGGCCGCGGTCTCCACGCGCAGCCCGAGACTGCCGAGGATGGCCGCGAGGGTCTCGCGGGCGCTGGCGTTGTCGTCCACCACCAGCAGGCGCAGCGCGCCCAGCTCGCGGAGGCTGATGGGTACGCGCGCCTGCTCGCCCTGCTGCAGTCCGAGCGCGACCGTGAAGTGGAAGGTGCTGCCGACCTCAGGCGTGCTCTCGACCCAGATCGCCCCGCCCATCAGCTCGGTCAGACGCTTGGAGATGGCCAGCCCCAACCCCGTGCCGCCGAAGCGACGCGTGGTGGAGGCATCGGCCTGGCTGAAGGACTGAAACAGCCTGACCTGCTGCTCGGGGGTCAGGCCGATGCCGGTGTCGCGCACGAAGAAGTGCAGCTGGCAGGTCGCGACGTCCTGCTCGAGCACCGCGGCACCGATGACGATCTCGTCGCGCTCGGTGAACTTCACCGCGTTGTTGGCCAGATTGGTGAGGATCTGTCCCAGGCGCAGCGGATCACCCACCAGCGCCACGGGCAGATCGGCGGGCAGGTCGAAGATGAGCTCCAGGCCCTTCTCCTCGGCCTTCAGACCGATGATCGCCGAGAGGTTGCCAAGGACGTCCTCGAGGCTGAAGTCGATGCGCTCGATGGCGAGCTGGCCGGCCTCGATCTTGGAGAAGTCGAGGATTTCGTTGAGGATGCCGAGCAGGGCATCGGCGGAGCGGCCGACCTTCTCGATGTAGTTGCGTTGGCGCTCATCGAGCGCGGTCTGCAATGCCAGATGCGTCATGCCGATGATGGCGTTCATGGGGGTGCGGATCTCATGGCTCATGTTGGCCAGGAAGTCCGACTTGGCGCGGTTGGCCGACTCGGCGGTGTGCGTGGCCTGTGCCAATGCGGCGGTGCGCGCGTCCACCAGGTGTTCGAGCTGCTGCTGGTGTTGGCGCAGGGTCTGCTCGGCCTGCCGGCGGCGCTGGTTCTGGGAGATGAGCGCCAACAGCAAGGCCGAGAGCACCAGGATGATCGTCGCCGATGCCAGGACGAAGTCATGGTATTCGCTCCAGAGCGTGCGCGGGCGCTGGAGGAAGAGCGTGTCGGCTGGCAAGGTGGCGGGGTCGGCCCCCCAGCGTTGCAGTTGCGTCCAGTCGAACATCGGCTGTGGAGACACCCGGAGGCTGGCGTCACCGTCCTCGGGTAGGGGCAGGCCGCGCAGCAGGTCGACGCCGAGCTCGCCGGCGCGCCGTCCCACCGCGGCCGATATCACGACCGAGCCACCCATCAGGCCCGCCTGGATGTGCACGTCATACAGCCCCAGCGTCGGCGCATTGGCCCGTCTCGCCACATCGGCGGCCACCTCCACCGGCACGAACGGGCGCCCGGTGCTGTCCTTGAAATAGGTCGCCAGCAGAACGAGTGAGTCGGGCGGCAGCCTGGCAATCCGCTGCAGCATGGCCTCGTAGGGCAGCGCCGAGGTGTCTTCGATCTCCAGCTCGCGGTTCAGCCTGGTCAAGGCCGCGGCCAGTTGGGTGGTCAAGGTGGCCTGAACCGGCTCCACGCCGGCCACCAGGACCACCCGACGCGTGCGGGGAAACAGCGCGAGCCCGTAGCGCAGCGTGCCGATCAGGTCGTAGCGGTTGATCAGGTTCAGGATGCGATGGGGCTCACCGCGCCAGGTGAGCCGCGGCGCCGCGACGAGGGTCGCCAGCACCGGCAGGCCGGGCGGCAGGAGCCGGTCGCCGGCCTGGGCCAGGAAGTCCAGTGCCTCATGGTTTTGTGCCAGCACCAGGCCAATGGACTTGCCGGCGTACTTCTGTTGCATCAGCGAGGCCAGGGCGTCCACCGTGTCAGCCTGGTCGAGCCGGCCGAGATCCAGGTACTCGATGTAGATGTTCCTCTGGGGGATCCCTTTGGCCTTGAGGGCGTCCACCGCGCCATCGATCATGGCCGATGACACGGGCAATCCGTACTGGGCGCCCGAGACGATCAGGACCGCGGGCTCTCGCGACGGGGAGGCGGCGGCGACCGCTGGGTCGGCCGCGCGTGCCTGAGTCAGGAGCAGGCCCCCCAGAAGGCTCGCCGCCAGCATCAAGCGCGCGACCCAGAGCCAATGCCGACCCAGGCCGGGAGAGGTGCCAGTGAGAGTGGGATTAAACGGCATGAGCAACCCTTTGGAGTCCGCCCCTAATGCTGAGTCGCGTGTCATCCATGCCCCGCTCCTGCGCATTCCGGATTGGTTCGCGCTTCATTGGATGCCAGCATTCCGGG
>RZZN01000324.1 GCA_009929855.1 Gammaproteobacteria bacterium | reverse complement strand
TCAGTAGTGTCCGGTTAAGAAGTTGCATAGGCCCCATAGTCCAGATCAATAATACCGGGGGGACTTAAACCGAAGGTTGCATCTTCGGCAGCCTCATTGCGAATTTTGTTGCGCAGTTCACGCACCCTGTTGATGCTGACCCTCTCGCCATATTCTTCGTGGCAATAGATCGTCAGCAGCAGATATGTGATCAATCCTGCGAGAATCTGCATCAGTAGTCCGTAAGGACTACGGGCAATGAGATGATAGACGTTGAGATGGCGCTTCCACCAAGCAAAGAAGGACTCTATCGTCCAGCGCAGTTTATAGATGAAGGCGATTTGCTCGGCCGTTAGATCAAAACGATCGGTGGCGACCCAATAGTTTATTTGGTCCACTGTATAGCCGACCACGCGGACTTCCCGTTCGGTCTGATTCTGACTCTTGGTGCCAAGCAATACGCTGGCGTCATAGAAAACATGACTGTCAGGATCAACAGGGTTCACGCTTAATTCTGTCTTGCGGGACGTCGCTTTGATGCGACAGACAAAGTGGCGCCCTTGTTCCTGCCAGGCGTCAAAGTTGTTATAGCATTGGTAGTAGCGGTCATAGACGCCCGTCTGGCCGGGAGCGACGAGGCGTTTTGCCTGGGGGCGCTCGTCCCCTTTGCCGTCAGTTAAGGTGACTTTCTGTGGAACACCGCGACCGATGTCGAAACCCAGGTGGACTTTGGCCTTTTTGACTTCCGTACGATAGTCTGCCCAGAGCATAGATAAAGTGGCATCGATCAGTGAGCCATCGACAGCGATCAGATCACCTAAATCGGAGATATCTTTGGCGATCGGGATCTTTGCTGTGGCCTGTTTTTGCAGGTCTTCATAAACATGAATCATCTGCTCCAATCCCCGGGAATTGATCGCTTCAAAAAAAGCGCTTTTCTGAATACCGCCGGGTGGTGCGATGTGGGTTGCAGCGAAATCTTCTTGGGCCAGAACTTGAAGCAGATGACGCCCCGAGGAATGCTCTTCGAGGTGATAGTAGGTCAGAATTTTCAGCTGATCTTCAAACGTCATCTGCAGTGGCCTGTTGCCTCGGGCCTCCAGAACGGGGATATGTTCGAGAGATCCCTTGAATGGGGTGAAAAGTTGAGCGACAGAGCGCCGGTCGAGTCGGGTATGGTGGCAGCGAATAAGTAGCGACATTTTCGTAAATCCTCATAAAAATAGGTATTTACGAAATTCGCCGCAGCGACCTAATGGCGATTTGTCAAGTAAAAACGCACCAGCTTGCGAATATTTGTATCATTTTTCCTGCTCCGGTTAACTGCAATTTTCTAACCGGACACTACTGA
>RZZN01000323.1 GCA_009929855.1 Gammaproteobacteria bacterium | reverse complement strand
CAGGCGCTCGAGCAGGGACGCAAACGCCAAGTGGGCCATCGCCCACCATGGCTTGGGCTGGCGGGCGGGAGCAGAAGTCGCTGAGCCGTCCGTAAAAACCTGTCATAATGCCGTGCCTGGATATCGCTGACCGAGTACGGGCGTCCATCGCCGGGGAACCGTTCCGAGCATGCGCCATGCCGGGCTGTCGCCAACGTCGAGGATTTTGCGCCGTGGGGCTGCATGAGCCTGACGAACTACCACGCCAAATACATCGCCTATGAGCTGACGCGGCGCTTCCCGCCCGACAGTCCCGAGCGGCTGTCCGGCGCGGTCGCCAGCGCTCAGGTCGATCTCAATCCGCATCAGGTCGATGCCGCCCTTTTTGCCTTTGCATCGCCCTTATCCAAAGGCGCGCTGCTCGCCGATGAAGTGGGCCTCGGCAAGACCATCGAGGCCGGGCTGGTGCTGTCGCAACGCTGGGCTGAGCGTCGGCGTCGGATCCTCGTCATCACGCCCGCGAATCTGCGCAAACAATGGCTTCAGGAGCTAACCGAGAAGTTCTTTCTGCCCTGCCGCATCCTGGAGGCCAGGTCCTACAACGCAGCATCTCGGCAGGGCCAGCGCCACCCCTTCGATATTCCCGAGGTCGTCATCTGCTCCTACCAGTTCGCCAAGGCCAAAGCGGCGGACGTTCAGGCGCTTCCCTGGGATCTGGTGGTGATCGACGAGGCGCATCGACTGCGTAATGTCTACAAGCCCTCCAATGTGATCGCCAACACATTGAAGTTGGCCTTGGCCGGCCGGCCCAAGCTGCTGCTCACCGCAACGCCTCTGCAGAACACCCTGCTGGAGTTGTTCGGGCTGGTCAGCTTCATCGACGATCACACCTTCGGCGACCTCAAGAGCTTTCGCGAGCAGTTCGCCAACCTCAACCAAGCGCAGGTCTTCGCGACCCTCAAGGCCAGACTCCAGACCATCTGTCACCGCACCCTGAGACGCCAAGTCACAGCCTACATCCCCTTCACCAGGCGACTCCCCCTCGTCGAGGAGTTCACGCCCGAAGAGGGCGAGGACCGGCTCTACCATCTGGTCTCGGACTACCTGCAACGCGACAATCTCCAAGCCCTACCGGCCAGCCAGCGTTCACTGATGACGCTGGTCCTGCGCAAGCTCCTCGCCTCGTCCACCTTCGCCATTGCCGGCGCCTTGACGACCATCGCCAACCGGCTTCGGGCCAAGGCAGGACGCGAGGACAACACCACAATGTCCGATGACGACCTGGGTCAAGATTACGAGGCGCTGGACGACACCGCCGAGGAATGGCCGGACGACGCACCGTCCGAACCACTCAGCG
>RZZN01000322.1 GCA_009929855.1 Gammaproteobacteria bacterium | reverse complement strand
ACGTCGAACAGCGCGCCGCGGTGCGCCAGGCTGTCCCACTGGGTGGAGTACTGGGTGTGCAGCAGCACCGCGTCATCCGAGGCGATGTCGGTCAGTCAGGGGTCGAGGTCGCGCCACTCATAATTGTAATAGGCGGCATCATTGCGGATCACCGGCCGCAGCACTGGTGGAAAGCGCACGGGGCTCAGCACGTTGCCGCCCGGCAGATCGAGCGGCAGGCTCAGGCAGAAGGTCTTGCCGAGCTTGACCTCCGCCACCCCCTTGCGCACCTGCTCGGGACCGATCAGATTGAGCCGGCCGCGTTGGTCATCCGGCCCCCAATCGCCCCAGGTCGAGCCGGCGGGGCGCTGGGTCCAACGTGGTGTTGTCATGGATGGTCTCGCAGCGATTGATGGTTGGCCAGCACGGTGTCGATCATCGTTTGGGTCGAGACAGCATCACAAAAACACGGCATCCAGGCCCGCAGCATGGCGTGCGGTCCTGGGACAGGCTTGGATGAGGTACGGGTTTGCCTCGATGACTCAATGACCCAGTGGTCGCTCGCTGCCGGTGTCGAGCACCTCATCGAGCGGTTGCGCATTCAGGAGGCGCGTGGACCACCGAAGCAGGGTGTCGGCATCGCAGTAGACTAGCACCCAGGTCACCGCGGCATAGCCACCCCGGCGTGACCGGCAATGCGCCTCGCCAATTGCTCGAAGTCGACGTAGCAGGACCTGACCGCCTCTTGGTGGGAACCGATGGCGCCGTCCGCCGACCTGAGGAAAAACATCGGCTTGTTGGCGTCCATCGCAAGTGGCATGAGGCTACGATAGTGCTTCAGCAACGCCAGGTTGTAAGGGTCCGAGGCAACGGCGAGCGCGGCGCCCGTGGGCTCATCGAGCACGGCTTCGCGGTATGTTTTGGGGATGCGATTCAGCCATCTCTGATAAGCCTTCACTGGACGCGAATCGCGCATGCCATGTTGCATGACGACGTATCCAATGGGTTCCATCTTGCCTTTTGGCATCCGCAAATCCGTTGGTGCCTTTTTGAGTAATTCGGACCAGATCCCACGCCACTCACGCAGGGTTGGCCCGAGGTTTTTCAAGCCCTGCAGCGAGAACAGGTCGGGCGCAAGCGGCACCACCACCTGATCGGAGGCAATCAGTGCCGCGCGATTGATGGCACCCAGATTGGGTCCAACATCGATCAGCACCAGCTCCGTCGGCTCTTGCGCCGAACCCAGGATCAACCGATGAAACGCCGTCATGATCCGGAACGCTGATTCATCCTGGTTATGACATCTGGGCCAGGCATCCGAGAGCTTATCCTCGAAGCGCGAAAGGCCAAGGTCGCC
>RZZN01000321.1 GCA_009929855.1 Gammaproteobacteria bacterium | reverse complement strand
CTGGCAGCGTGTCGACACCTTCCTCACCGGTGCTGCCGAGCCCCCGACCCCGGAGATCGCCGCCGCCCGCCAGTTGGAGGTCAAGCTCCTGAGCGCGCGGCGCTCCGGTGGCTTCCTGGCACTCGGCTGTCCATTGCGTCTCACCCAGCCTGTTCAGGCCGAGCTGCTGCGTCGCTTCGATCTCAGGTCGCTCAGCCTCGATACGCTCCTGGTGCGCGCCATGCGCGAGCAGGCCGGGTTGCTGAAGGTGAGCTGGCCACTGGTCTCACGCGCCGACGCGGCTGGCCCTGGCAGCGCCGACTGGAGCCGTCTGCTCCAGCTCGTCAACCGCGCACTGCCCGGCGTGCGCGAGCGCATCCTCGCCGAGCCCGACACCCGGCTCCTCACCGATCTCGGCCTGCTCGGACGCTATCGTCTCCAGGGCCTCCTGAGCGACCTGCAAGACGCCGTCAGCCGACCCGGCGGTCTCCCCGGTCTCTGGCTGCTGGTCCCCATGATCATCCCCGGACCGCCCGCTGTGGATGGCTTCAGCATCCCCACCACCAGTGCCGCCCAATGGGCACTGATCAACGAGGCCTGGGCGAGCAACCAACACCGCGCCGGCACCAGTCCCGCACAGGAGAGCGCCGCATGATCGAGCCGAGGACACTGCTGATCGTCCTGCGCCAGCAGCTTAAGGCACTGGAGGACGACATCCGAGATCATCTCGGCGAGCAACCCGAGCGCGACGCCGAGCTGCGCGCTGATTGGCAAGCCGCCCGCGACTCGGGCCGGGTCGCCGCCGCCTATCCCCAGTGGCGCGACGAGGAGATCACCCAGGCCGCGGTGCACTGGGTGCTGGCCTGCGTCTTCCTGCGCGTCATCGAGGACCAATCACTGGTGGACCGCCCCTGGCTCTCCGGCGCCACCCAGGCGCTGCGCGAGCTGGCCCAGGACCGTCACGACCAATACTTCCGTCAGCACCCGCTGCATTCGGATCGCGACTATCTGATCCACTGTTTCGAAGACGCCGCCCGGCTCCCCGCGCTGGGCGGACTCTTCGACCGCGCCCACAACCCGCTCTGGCGCATCCGACCCAGCGGCGACGGGGCCATGGCCCTGCTCGGACTCTGGCGCGCGGTTGATCCGGATCGTGGGACACTGCGGCTCGATTTCAGCGCGGGTCCAGCCTCGGCGCGGACCAGCGCCCCGGGCTTGGAGCAGGGCTCGGCCGATGGCGTCTTCGCCGCGCGGGGCCGCTTGGCTGAAGCCGCTCCCACAAACCGTAGGTTGGGCCGACGACAGGAGGCCCAACACCCCCCCGCGCGAGCACCGAACAGGTCCGGGCAAGGCGCGACCGA
>RZZN01000320.1 GCA_009929855.1 Gammaproteobacteria bacterium | reverse complement strand
CCTCGGCCGGTTGACCCCCATCGAATACGAGACCATCATGACCACACCGGCCACTCAGGCCGCCTGACCCACCCTGTCACCCATCCGTGCAGCAGTCCCCGACGCCCACGTTCGACGACATGACGCTCACTATGTTTGGGCTGCTCACTCGTCTCCAGGCTCACAACGAGGGTGCGGCTAGGGAGATCGCCGCGGACAACCCCTTCTCAAGCGCCTCCTGCATCCGTTCGCTGGCGGAGGTCGTCGCACTCATCTGTTACCTCATCGAGAAGCCCGCGGACCTTCTGCGAGTCTCGATGCATGCGGGCGACGGCGACCGCCTGAGCGTCGGCAAGCTCGTGCGGGCAGCCCAGCGCGAGGCGCCCGGCTTCGCGCGCGTCTACGAGCAGCTCAGCAACCTCGCCCACCCGTCGTACGCGGGTTCCACCACGTCAATGACCGTCACCGAGGACGGGCACTTCACCTGGCGTTCGGTGCCGTCCTTCAAGAACGAAGATGACGCCTGCGTAATGTACCTGTGGGTGCTTGAGCTGACGGAGTCGGCGGGTCTCCTTTGGTGCAGGCTTTACGACGCTGCGCGTGGTGTGGCGACCTCCTGAACCGGATCAGGACGATGGCGCCTTGCCGCGGGCCATGCATCACCTCCAAACGTCGGCGCAAGATCTGTGACCCTTGCCCCCACAGAGGAATCACGGCGTCCACTGCGGGCCCTAACAGCCCAGCCCGAACACGAACCTGACGAGACCATCGCACACCCCGGACCTTGAGGAGCACGTCTCCCAAGCCCGGTTTCCTCAACGTTGACCGGCGTGTTTCCTCAGTCTTCGCGGCATCTCGACAGATTTTGTCGAGATGCAGCGAACTTTCAAGTAGCGCGATTCATTTGACAAATGGAGTCTTGCCATCTGAGACAAGGTCGTCTCGCCGGCGTTCTTGGCCTTCCGAGTCGCGGCTGTCGAGCGCAGACGGGAGGTGATGACATGTCGAAGACCAGCAAGCCGAGCAGGGCGGTACCTCCAAGGCGGCCAGGTGTTGGCGTCAGACGGCTCGTCGAAGGCTCAGAAGGCGGAGGCGGGCAAGACCCTCGGGAAGGACAGAGCCGGGTGCCCCACCACCACCTCCGCCGACCTACCGCAACAGCAGGTCCTAAGTCATGCGCGTCGGTGTGGCAACCGCGAACGCGTTGACGCCTGGCATATTCCTGACACGACAGGCACTCCCGGCTCGTGGCGCCAATCCAGGCGGCGGCACTAGAGCGTGTCTCCCATAGATCGGGGCCGCCTCGCGGGATTCTGGGCAGGTGACGACGGTTTCGCGGTTTCGGTACATCGGTGATGAGCAGTGGGC
>RZZN01000118.1 GCA_009929855.1 Gammaproteobacteria bacterium | reverse complement strand
ACATGCAGGCGGTTCACCGGCGGCTGGAGCCCGACACTCTGCTCCCGCTGCGTCTCCGCCCCGACTTGGTGACAGGGAAATCCGGCCTCGATCAGGCGCAGGTCCACGGTCTTCGACTCCTCTGGTTGTGCTCTAAGGACCGGCGCACAGGTCGTCACCGCTCCAACCAGGGGCGTCCGCTTCCGGGTCTGGGAAGTAGTGTGCCGCGGCCGCCATGCGTCTCAGCCGTGCGTTGAATTCGGGGGGCGGTGGCTCGCCCTTGGGTAGGATCTGGTCGTGCAGGATGTCCGCGTGGCCCAGGTACAGCGCGCGACTGTCCACGACGTCCGAGCCGCATGTACGGACGGCGCCTGCCGAGATCACGGCGAAACCGGCGAAAGCCCCGGTCATGCCGATTCCCCTGGAGCTGGCCTTGCAGGCGTTGCCGTCCAGGGCCAGGAGACGGTTCACGGAGACGTCGCGACGGCCACCGGGGGCCTTGAATGCCGCCGGCTTCAGCTCGCCGCGATTGTTGATGAAGTTGGGGTAGAAGATGGCCCGGGCCAGTCGCTCTTCATCCGAAATATGGAGCGGCAACGAATCCGGCTGGTCCTGGGGCATCGATCATGAACTCTTGGTAGAGGGGCCGCGTCTGGGCGGTGTCCGGGAACAGTGCATCGAGGGCCTGGGCAACGAGCGGTGGGATCTCCTGACCCAGCAGGCCCTCCGTGGTCTTGATGCCGCGGGCCGATTCCCAGAAGCCACTGAAACGGGTGGCGCCCAACTCCAGGGACAGGGTCTGCCCGTTCGCCTCCCAGTCGAGGGTGAGGGTACCGTTGGGGTTGGGGGTGACCTCGGGCGAGGGGATGCTCGGGCGCAGGGCAGACAACAACGCCTTGGCGTTGGCGATGCAGCACGACGAGAGCGGCTCGGCGCCGTAGGCATCCCAATCCGGCCCGAGTCGGGAGAGGTCAGCGAGCAGGCCCCAGACCGGGGTGCGGTCGAACGTCCGGCTCAGCACCGTTGCGCCGACGCGGGCGTGATCCGGCAGCAAGAACCGGGCGGGGCGCCATTGGCTTTGAGCGACAATCTGAACCTCGCTGACTAGGGCCGTGCTGGCCGCCTGGGCTTCGAGATCGACCTGGTTGATCGCATTTGGCAACATCAACATGAACATGATCGTGCTCCGGGCGCTCAAGGCTCGGCAACAGGCTCCATGCGGGCGCGAATCTTGGCAGTCAGCTTGTCGAACCAACCATGGATGACCTCATAAGCCTTGTCCAGGTTCGTGAGGACCTCTGCCGTGGAGATGGGGGTAGCACCGGCCACTGCGTAGGTCATATCCATGAGGGTGTCCGTGGGCTGGGTGTTGCCCAGTCGCCCGGCCGCGACCTGGAAGGTCAGGCTCGCGTCCTGCTCGCCGTCGATCGGCAGACTCAGGGCCAGGATGGGGCTGATACCGTCCTCATCGGGTGCCAACTCGATCAGGCCCTCGGGCAGGCTGAGGCTGATCCCGAGGTCGTCGCGGATAAAGGCGTAGTTGGAGCGGCCCCCACGCAGATCTTCCCCGAAGCGGTCGATGTAGCGGAGCGCAACCCGCGAGAAGGCAGCAGGCGGTTCCTCTTGGGGCCGGGTCTCGACCAGGGCGGCCACGGCTGCCTCGACTTCTGGGCGGAAGGTCCGCCACGACTGGTAGCTGGGAGGACCCGCGTTGACGGTGAAGACGCCGTGACCGAGCTGGATGACGGGGAACATCCCGTCGTCGCGGCTGTAGCGGAAGATCGGCTGCTGGGCTAGCACAATTCCGTCGTGGGGCACGAGGCGCTCGAGGTTATGGAAACCCTGGGCACGCAACCGCTCGGTTAGCCGCTGGAACCAGATGTCGAAGGCTGCGGACTGACCGGTGACGATGGGCGGGCCGCCGGCTAGGCCGATGGTCTGGACAGGCCAGCGGATCTCGACGATCAGCTCGACGAGGGGGGCCTTTCGGTAGGTGATGCTCGACTCCATGGGGGCTAGTGTCCCGTGCTAGGGTTGGCCGGTTGGCAAGCGCGGAGCGGCCAGGATTGTACCGAAGTAGGCAACGTTTTGTCTCGCTAAGGCGTCCCAGCCTCCGCTAATCTAAAAATGGGTGCGGGCGTTCAGTCGGTCAACCGCAAGCGCTCCAGCATCTCCTGCACCCCCTTGTCGTCGGCATGACCGCCGAGCATGGTGCGTAATCCAGAGAGTGCCCAGCGGTTGGCGATGGGTCCGAAGCTGGTGGTCCGCGACAGCCAGTAGGCGGCCTCTTCCCGGGTGAATTGGCGGACGCGATGCGCAATCAGCTCCACCCGGTCCAGATTCTGGATGCGGTCCTGTAGGCGAAAGATCAAGGCGAGCTTGGCGCCGGCCTCTTCGTCCAACGGTAGGTTCCCGCGCAGGCGTAAACCCTCGGGCGTGAGATAGCGCGCCAGCTCCAGCGGGATGCCGGCCGCGTCGGTGACACCCTCGACCACGCGACGCAGGACCGGTAGACAGCGGTGCAATGGCTCGCCATGGAAACTCCCGCGCTCGATCAGGATCGGACGAGCGCGGCGGCGCTGGCCATCCGCGCCCCTGGGTGCCTCGTCCTCATCCCGGTATTGGCGCTCCTTCACGACGAGGACCGGGATTGGCGTGCCACGCCATTCGGTGACGCGCAGCACGAAGGGCGCCTTGATGCTGAGCGGGGCAAGTCGCTCGGCATGGTGCTTGGTGAGATCCAGCGATGTTTTTTTCTTGGCCATGGGTCGGGGATCAGTGGACCTCGTCCTTGCCAAGCTCGGCGACGAGCTTGCAGCCGGGTTGGGGCTCCGCGATGACGATCTGAACCTCGGTCTCGGTGTCCTGGGTCGTCAGGGCCATCGCGGCGTCAAGCAGCTCGTCGAGGGCACGCACGTCCTCGGGCTTGAGCGCGTTCAACTGGAGGGCGATCCGCCCGCCCGCAGGCAGTTTGAGTCCGTTGATTTCCAGGAGATCGACGGTGGAGGTGCCACCGGTTTTATAGATCTGGGCGAGCCGCTTGAGCAATGGAAGGACCTTCTTACATGCCTTCTCGCCACTCAAGACCATGGTCTCATCCTTTTTGGTGACCCATCCGCGGGTATTCGCCTCGGCTCTGGTCACGATCTTGTCGTCCGGCTTGACGGTGTCGAGCACCCACTCGTTGGCACCTCGTAGCACGCCCGGGTCGAGCCCAGGATCCTTGTCCGGAGCATGCACATAGAGCTGGTTGGATTTGATCAGCTCGTCGATGGCCTTAGATACCTCATGGATCGAGATCGCGCCGTGGGTCTCCGCTACGGCCGTGGCGACCTCGGCAACGGAGCCATAGCCGGCCTGCTGACTGGCCTGCTGGACCCATTTGCGGATCTGGGCACTGTCGGGCTGATCCACCGCGGTCCAATGGCGCTGCTTGGCCCCCTGTGGGGTGACCAGGCTCCAGCCCGGTTGGGTCAGATCGATATGCAGCGGCAACTCGCCGGTCTCGCGGGCGTGGAAATCGGCCGGCTTCTCCTCGTCGGCCGCTCCCATGCGGAACAAACACCAGGCGCCGTGTCCCACCCCGGCGCGGATCAGGCTCTCGAAGACGCCTTGGTCCTCCAAGACTGGCCAGTCACGACGACAGGCAAAGTCATGGCGCAGATCGTCGAGTGTCCGGTAGTCCTTCGCCGGTGAGAAGAACAGCCTGGCGGCAGCATTGGCGGTGGTGCCGGTGACGGCCATCTCGGCGGTGACGAGCTTACCCTCGTTGAGGAGGACCGCGCGGATGCTCTCGATGACCGAGGCGCCGCCTTCACCGCCGGCGGTGCTGATCTCGCGACGAATGACTTTGCCGCCCTGGGCCGGGAACCAGAGGTTGCGGTAAGCCTGGGTGACCACGGTCAGCAGAGCCTGCTCGCGCTCTTTGGTGTCGCGGTTGAAGGCCTCGTCGCTCAAGGCGGACTCCGACAGTCCGTAGTCGGACGGATGCTGCTTGAGCGTGCGGCGCGCGAGGACGTCGATGGCGATCCCGTACAGGCGCTCGCCAAGCTCCAAGGCCCGGCTCGCCGCGTTGTCCAGCATGTCGTCGCCAGACCTGGACTCACCCTCGACCTTGACCGTCTCGGGCAGCAGGAGAAACACCAGGTTCTGATGGAGGCGTGGTTTGTTGAGGCCCGCTTGGGTGATGAAGTCCTCGGGCCTGACCGGCGGGCTATCCAGCGCGATCAGCGCCAGAGTGGCCTTCGCGCCCTTGTCCGGGATGCGTTCCGGAAGCGCGACCTCGGAGAGGATCTCGAAGCTCAGCGCGCCCGGCTTGACGACCTTGCGCGAGGTTTCGTTGAGGAGGTCGTTGACACGCGTGGTGCCGCTCAGCGCGCGTCGAATGTCGGCCAGGACGCGGTTGATCGAGACGCCGGTGCTCGCGTAATAGCGCCCCTCGGTTTCGGAGTAACGCAGGTAATAGGCATGGGAGCGCAGCGCGCCCAGGGCCGTCTCCACCTGGGGCGGGGTCATGCCCGGAAAGGCGGTCGCGAAGAGCCCGTCCTGTTTGGCGATCCCGAAGACGTTGGAGGCCAAGCCGTCGCCGAACCCCGCCAGACTGTGCAGGAACACGGTCTTCCAGGCGTACTCGTGGAGGGGGAAGCCATCGGGGTGTGGGTTGGCCCGATCGGCAAGGGCGGCGTTGCTATCCTCTGCCTTGAGATCGCCGCTGTCGGGACCGCCGATATCGGCGTTGACGATTGGCATCAGCTCGGCACTCTCGGTCCGGCTGACCAACTCGTCGGCGAGGCGCGGGTCACGCAGATCCAGATGACAGGCGTGGATCATCGGCGCCGCGGCCTGACGACGCCAGAGATTGGCGACCGTCAGGGCGAGGATACGCAGCACGCCCCGCGTGCCTTGGAAGGTCTCGACGGTCGCGAGCTTCTCGGTGAGGAAATCGATCAGGGTGGGATGGAAGGGGTAATGGGCGATCAAACGCTCCCGGTAAGACTCCTGGCGGGCCTGCTCGGGCAGCAGCATGGCGGTGCGCCGGTACATGTCCATGTAGGCCTCGGCCGTGGTGGCGGCGCCCTGTCGGTCGATGGTCTCGAAGAGGCGACGCGCCAGGACACGCGAGATTTCCTGTCCACGCATCGGGGTGACGGTAGTCTCGTCACGGGCGCTGACCTTGCGGACTTCACTGTAGGCGCGATCGGCGATCCCGAGCGAATCGGCGGCGTTGGTCTGCTCGCCTTTGGCCTTGGAGACCAAATCGGTGAGGATGGAGGTCTGGCGGGCAAAGGCGTCCTTCTGGCTGGCCAGTGTGATGATCACGGCCAGCCCGACATGCTCCTTGGCATACTGGAACAGGGACATCAGGAAGGTCGCGACGCTGCTGCCGCCGCCGGCCCGCGCGGCTTCCACGCGGGTCGCGTAGGCGGCCAGCTCGTCGAGCATGATCAGGACTTTGCGACCCTTGAAGACGACGTCGAAATACTCGTCGGCGGGAGAGCCGAACGAGGTCGCGGCCGGACCGATCGCTTGGTAGAGCGCCTCGCCGCCGATCTGGAAGGCGATCTCGCCCCACAGGGTATAGGGAACTAGCCGCGCTCCATGAGTCTCGTGGATCGCCACCCGATCACCCGCGATCCCGACCACCGTGATCGCGCCAGGGGCCAGCAAGAGGTCCGGATCGATCACGTCGCGGGCGACATCGGCGAGATCGGACCCCTGAAAGGCCAGGTGAGTGGCGCCGATCAGAATGTGGGTCTTACCGCCACCGAAGGCGCGCTCCATGCGCTGGATCGCCGGGTAGGTCGCGTCTTTCCCACCGAGCCGTCCAAAGCAGTTGCGCAACACCAGCCGCATCCCCTCCGTGGGGTAGGTCGCCTCGCCGAAAAAGGCCCGCGCATCCGTGTAGACATTCTGGACCACATCGGACTCACCTCGATAGTGGTCGATCACCTGCATCAGGTTGGCGGTGAAGATCTCCGGATTCAGCGTGCCGGCGAGGAGATCCTTGCGGGGTTGGCAACATTCCAGAATCGACATCTGTTCGCTCCGAATCGTCAATTGGCGCTGTTCGCGTGCCGCATGTGCATCCATGAGGGTCCACCGCAACGGACAGCCCGGAGCTGTCGACCTCGGGCGAGGCCACACTGCACCGCACTCCCCCTGAGCTGGGCCCCCGCGGTGCGCTGAATCCGCCCCAAATCGAGCGTCAGGTGGGCGACCATCCAGGCATCCGCCTGCACCCGGTGAGGCCCCCGGGTCACCGGGAGTCCAGTATACGCCACCAGGGTGCCGAGCTTGTCGCTTGGAGCCTCGGGCAGGAGGCGACGGGCGAGCAGACTGGAGCAGACGAAGGGCTGGGTGGTCCGGTGTCCGAAGCGAGCGTTGTGCACGACCGGGAGGTGTCGCCGACGAAGTCCGCGACCTCGGCCATCACCTGCGCCGCCGGCGGGGCCTCGCGGACCATGGCATTGGTGATTCCGGTGAATTGCTCGATGAAGGGCGGGATGCGCCGCCCGGTATGCATGAGGCTCTGGTAGCGCTCGACGATGCGCCTGTCTCGGACCCGTACCGCGGCGATCTCGGTCGCGCGCTCACCCAGGTGGGGGGAGTGACCGGTGGTCTCGAAATCGATGACGACGACTGACTCCACGTCTCCTCCGTGGCGC
>RZZN01000015.1 GCA_009929855.1 Gammaproteobacteria bacterium | reverse complement strand
CCGCCACCCCCGCCGCCTCCATTTGGCGGCATGGAGCCACCACCACGTCTGGAGCCACCGTCCCTGCCCGCGGTGGCACCCATGATGGATCGGTGAGCGCCGTTGCGCGCTGCATCGCTCAGGGGCACGGCTCGCTCGAGCCGTTAGCCCCCAATGGATTTAGGACCTCCGAGCGCGGCCAACACCGAACCGTGCCGAGGATCCGGTAGACCAACGGGACCAGGACCAGCGAGACCAGGGTCGAGAAGGAGAGCCCGGCGACGATGGTGACGGCCAACGGCTGGAGCATCTCCGAGCCCTCGCCGAAGGCCATGGCCAGCGGCAACATCCCGACCACGGTGGTGAGCGTGGTCATCAGGATCGGGCGCAAGCGCAAACGCCCGGCATCCAGGATGGCCGCGTGCGGGGTCAATCCGGCGCGCCGCCGCAGCTCGATGAACTCCACCAGGATGATGGCATTGTTGACCACGATCCCGGCGAGCATGATCAGCCCCAGCCACACTGGCATCGACAGCGGCAGCTCGCTCCATTGCAGACCCAGCACCACGCCGATCACTGCAAAAGGCACGGAGAGCAGGATGATGATCGGGTTGCGGATCGATTCATACTGCACCGCCATCACCACCAAGACCAGAAAGAGCGCCAGGCCGAGCAGGATCTGGCTGATGTCCCGTCCCTGCTGCAGGGTCTCCAGACTCCCCGCCTCGTACAACCGATAGCCACTCGGCAACTCGACCTGCGCGGCAGCGGCCAGCGCGGACTCGAGGACCTGCTCGAGCCGATGGCCGGCAGCGAGCGAGGCGGTGACCTCGACGATGCGCTGCTGGCGATCGCGCAGGATGGTCGCGGGCATGGGCAGGATCTCGACGGTCGCGACATCGCCAAGATGCAAGGGGCGGCGTGGCTCGGTCTTGCTGAACAAGACGAGGGACTCGAGATCGCCCGGCGCGGCGATATCCACGCGATCGAGCCGCAGCAGCAGATCGATCGCGCGGTCGTCGGCGATGAGCTCGGTGACCACGCGCCCTTGGAGTGCGAAGCGCAGCAGCGCGCCGACATCCGCCACGCTCAGCCCGAAGCTCGCGGCACGCTGGGCATCGAGTCGGATGGCGATCTCCTGTGTCACGTCCTGACTCGTGTGCTGGACATTGATCAAGCCATCCACCGATCCGAGTCGCTCGACCACCTGATCGGCGAGCCGAGCCAGCACCTCCAGATCCTGACCCGCAATCCGCAGACTGACGTCATCGTCGCCGCGATTGAAACGGAGGCCACGGATGCCGCGGGTCGTGAGTGTGGCGCGCAGACCTGGGATCTCCAGCGCGCGGATCGCCGGACCGACCCGGGCGATCCACTCGCTGCTGCCGACCGTGCGCTCGGCGGCCGGCACGAGCAAGACCTGCAAGCTCGCGCGATTGGTACTTTCGAAGGATGAGCGCCCGAAGACGAATCCGCCCACGCTGGTGAAGATGGCCATGACCTCGGGTTGTGCCGCGACCAGGGTCTCGATCTGGTGGGTCAGCGCATCCATCTGATCGAGATCGATCCCCTCGTCCGCGGTGAGACTGATGCGGACATCGCCCTCGTCGAGCTTCGGCAGGAACTCTTGTTCGGCCGCGCCCAGCCAGGAGACCGCCCACGCCAGCGCCAATACGAAAAGCAGGATGATCAGCCAACGCGCCCATAGCAGACGCGCCAGGAGCCAGACATAGGCCTCCTGCAGTGACGCCATCGCACGCTCGACGACCCCTCGCCGCGCTCCTTCGCGTCTCACCGGAACGCGCCCCGCGAGCGCCGGGACCAAGGTCAAGGCAACCAGCATGGCGGCGAAGATGGCCGCCGAGATGGTGAAGATCAGCTCGTTGAAGAGAAGCCCAACCAGCCCACCGATGAAGAGGAACGGCAGCACGGCGGCCAGATTGGTCGAGGTCGCGGCGACGATGGCCCCGGTGACCTCGCGACTGGCCAGATCGGCCGCGCTCACCGCATCCTCGCCCAGACGCTGGTGACGATAGATGTTCTCCAGCATCACGATGGTGCTGTCGACCAGCATGCCGATGCCCAGCGCCAGACCACCCAGAGTCATGATATTGAAGGTCAACCCCGAGACCGCCATGAGGATGAAGGTGACCAGCACGGCGATCGGGATGGCCACACCGATGATCAGTGTGCGGCGCAGGCTGCCGAGAAAGACATAGACCACGGCCATCGCCAGCAAGGCGCCACTGACCGCGGCGGCAATCGCATTGTCGAGCGAATGACGGATGTAGCGGGCCTGGTCATCGACCCGTTGGATGCGGATGTCGGGTGGAATCTGACCCTGTAGGGCCAGCGCCGCGAGCTCGTGCTCGACGGTATCCACCACGGCGACGGTATTGGACAGCGGCTGTTTCTGGATCGAGAGCTTGATCCCCGGCGCGTCATCGAGACGGATGCGCAACCGCTCCTCGCTGGACCCATCGATCACTCGGGCGATCTCGCCGATGCGCGGGACCGCCAGTGGATTCGCGCCAGCGACCGGACGCAACTGGAGATCCAGGATCTCCTGCACACTGCGAAACCGCCCCTCGGTGCGTCCGCTGATCTCGCCATCGGGCATGCGCAAACGCCCGGCTGGGACGTCTTGATTCGCCTCGCGCAGACGTGTCTCCAGATCACCGATATCCAGTCCCAGGCCGGCCAGGAGGAACTGATTGGCCTCCACCCGAATCTCGCGCTCGAGCCCACCCCCGACCTCGATGGCCGCGACCCCCGGCAGGGTCACCAGCCACCGGCCCAGGGTGTAGTCGGTCCAATCGCGCAGCTCCACCGGATCACGCAGGGGCGAGCTGACCACATAATCGGCCACCGGGAGTTGGAAAGGGTCGCGCTTGAAGATGATCGGCGGATCATCCAGGTCCGGCAGGAAGCGCTTGGCGCGATCCAGACGCGAGCTGGCATCCCGCAACGCCTGGTCGATATCCTCGCCATAGCGGAAGGAGAGATCGACCGCGCTGCGTCCCTCGGTGGTCCGCGATTGGATCGCGATCACACCCTCGGTGATCGCCAACTGCTCTTCCAGCTGGCGCGTCACCTCGTTCTCCATGATCTCGGCCGGGACACCAGGGTCGAGCACCCGCACTTGGATGTCCGGATAAACGATGTTCGGCAGCAGATCGATGCTCAAACGGCTCAAGGAGAAGGCCCCGAGCACCATCACGGCAAGCGTCAAGGCCACCACCCCGATGGGGTGACGAACGGACCAGGTCGAGAGCTTGGCGAACATTGCAGGGTGCCCGGACAGCGAAGCGGCCGGTCAGCAGGCCCGCCAGATCGGGATGGGGCCGGCCACCAGCCGCCCGCGCTCCGAGCCGACCGGAGTCGTCCAGCCGCTCTCCTCAGTCCTCGCCACGCGCCCCCGCCAGCTCAGCGATCGCCGACTCCACGACACGCGGCTCGGTCAGTGAATAGGGCGGTATCCGCAGCCGCTGCAGACGTGCCTGATAGGCCGTGCAATAGTCATTGTGGAAGGTCAGGAAGAGTGGATGCTGGGTCAGTTCGCGGACCTCTTCGATGAAGGCGACATAGTACCTGGATTGGCCCATGTGATAGCCACTCGGCTCCTCGCCAAGACGGTAGCCCTCGATGCGGTGATCCCAGAAGGGGAAAACCGCGGGATTGGCCAGGTGCAGCACGGTCGCGGCCGCGACCACCGAGCTCAGGCTCGCGGCGATCGGATCGATCTGGGAGGCATCGACACCCAGGGTCGCGGTCCGCGCCGACTCGAACGCGGCCACCGCCGCCTGGAGCTCGGCTGGATCCAGACGCAGCGCGTTCGGCAACCAGGCATGGGCCAGACAGGCCACGCGCAGGAACGATTGGACGGTATCGCGAGCCGGCAGCCGCGCGCTCTCCAGCAGCACCGGGTAGGTCCGCATGCAGGAGCTTTCTCGGGAGTGTTGACCATGGCAGGTGGAGCGGACCCGCTCGATGGCTGTATAGAGATGCTCGAGGTTCATTCGGTGATCACCTTGACCTGTTTGCCTTCACTCAAACCGAGAAAGCCGCGGGTGACGATTCGCTCGGACGGCGCGAGACCGTCGAGGATCTCGATCCGATCCGCAATCTGGAGGCCAGCGCGGACCGCGCGCCGGACGGTCTTCGAGTCGTCGGTGATCAGCCACACATGCCCGCCCTCGCGATCACGCCGAAGCGCCCTGAAGGGGATCAGCAGTCGCTCGACCGCCGCGCTCTCGAGGGTCACGCGCACGAACTGACCGGCCTTGGCGCCCGGCGGGATCTCCTCGAGCGACAGCTCGACGATCCCTTGGCGGCTGGTCTCTTCGAGCCGCGGATGGATGCGCAGGATGCGCGCGCGAAAGGATTGGCCCCCCAGCGCATCGATGCGCAAACGCGCCGGATCGCCAACCCGCAGGCGCGGCAGGATCAGCTCGGAGGCATAGACCTCGGCCACCAGCGAATCAGGATCGGCAATGGTCAGAAGGTGGGTATTCTTGGTGACGAAATCACCCGGTTCGACCAAACGCTCGGTGATCACACCATCGAAGGGCGACACCATGCGGGTGAAGCCGAGTCGGGTCTCGAGCAGACTGACCTCCGCGCGGGCGACGGTGGCCGTGGTCCGGGCCTGGGCGAGCTCGGCATCCGAGGCCGCGCGCCGGGCGACCAGATCATCGAGACGGCGGACGTCGAGCTCGGCCTGCGCCAGGGTCGCGCGCGCCTTCTCCAGCTCGGCCCGCAGCAGCTCATCCGCGAGTCCGACCAGAGGCATCCCCTGCTGGACCGGGTCGCCCTCGAACAACGCCAACTCGGTGATGCGTCCCTCCTCCTGACTGAAGATCCGCACCAACCGGCGAAACCGCAGCGAACCGGGCCGCTCGTGACTGCCGCTCGTCAGCGCCGGCTCGAGTACGAACGCCGTCACCAGATGCGCACTGGAGGCACGCCCCGTGGCCTGATCTGGCGGCGCCGTCCCATCCGGCGCGCAGGCCGTCAGGGCGAGCGCCAACAGGACGGCCAAGGCGCGCGCCCCCCACCCGCTCATGGCGCGCCCTGGACGCCGGCCAGGCACCGATGCGCGCGCGTCACCGCCACGACCAGACCGCTCGATCGCGTCACGACAGCGCCCTGATGTGGGCCGGGGCACTGGTCGCGGGCGCGTGCGAGTAATGGTAGTGCTTGATCTGGCGACGAATATTGCGCTGGATGATGACTCCGAGCACATGCCAGTCGAGACCGTCGAGCTCGATGTCCGGATAGATCGGATTCAAGGCGATGAGCCGCTCGCGCCCGTCGGGCGCGCGGACATACTTGCGAAACCAGCGCACACCCTCGACCTCGACGAAGACATAGCTGTCGTCGTAGCGGACATCGGTCGGCTCGATGATGACGATACAGCGATCGGGGAATTCAGGCTCCATCTGATCGCCCAGCACTTGCAGTGCGTAGGGCTCGTGCATGCTGCAACCCGTGCTGTCGATACTGGGATCTGCCATGATGCAACCTCATGTGACGTGGCTGAGAGCAGTCGAGTGGGTCCGTGCCCGGTCATTGCGAGTCAATGGCGAGCCGCTCATCGCGGGGTCGCCATCCACCCGGTGACGCGCTCGCGCGGACCGACCGGCCGAAAGGATCGATCAAGTCCGAGACATGGGGGCCTGACGCGGCAAACACACCAACGGATCAGGCCTCATTATCGGGTAGAATCGGCCCGCGCCGACAGCCCCGCGCGCTCTTGCCGCCGAGCATCGTGAAGGGTCATCCATGAACCGAATCATCGCCACCGATCGCATCCATGCCGATCGCCGCGACTGGCGCAATCTCCGCCAGATGCTGCCGTATCTGAGTGAGTTTCGCGGCCGCGCACTCCTTGCCATCGCCTGTCTGGTCTTGGCCAAGGTCGCCAACGTCGGGGTTCCGCTGGTGCTCAAGGATATCGTCGACGCACTGGGAACGACACCGACCGGTGTCCTGGTCCTGCCGCTCTCATTGCTGCTTGCCTACGGCGTGCTCAAGCTCAGCGCCTCGCTCTTCAACGAGCTGCGCGACGTCGTCTTTGCGCGGGTCCGTTACCGGGCGATGCGCCGGCTCTCGACCCGGGTGCTCGATCATCTGCATCGTCTCGCACTGCGCGATCACCTGGAGCGGCGCAGCGGCGCCGTCAGCCGTGATTTGGAACGTGGCACCCGTTCGGTCTCCACCATCCTCAACTATGTGGTCTTCAGCGTCCTGCCGGTGTTGGTCGAGTTCGCCCTGGTCGCTGTCCTGCTGCTCAATCAGTACGCGCCGACCTTCGTCTTGATCGTCTTCGGCACGGTCGTGGTCTATTTCGTCTTCACCTTCGCCATCACCGAGTGGCGGATGGACTACCGGCATCGGATGAACCGGCTCGACTCGGAGGCCAACAGCCAAGCCTTCGACAGCCTCACCAACTACGAGACGGTCAAGTATTTCGGCAATGAGCGCATGGAGCTTGAGCGCTACGATGGGACGCTCGCCGACTGGGAGGAGATGGCGGTCAAGTCTCAGACCTCGATGTCGCTGCTGAATTTCGGCCAGGGCGCCATCATCGCCATCGGGGTCACCTTGGTGATGGCCTTCGCGGCCGACGGCGTGGTCAGCGGCCAGATGAGCATCGGCGACCTGGTGCTGGTCAACGCGCTCATGCTCCAGCTCTTCATCCCACTGGGCTTTCTCGGGATCGTCTATCGACAGATCAAATACGCGCTCGCCGACATGGATCTGGTCTTCAAGCTGCTGGAGCGCACACCCGAGATCGCCGACGCGCCGGGCGCACGTCCACTCGTCCAGCGCGGTGGCGAGATCCGTTTCGAGCAGGTCCACTTCCACTATCAGCCAACGCGGCCGATCCTCAAGGGCATCGATTTGCGGATCGCCCCCGGCCAGACGATCGCGGTCGTCGGTCACAGCGGCGCGGGCAAATCGACCCTGGCGCGGCTGCTGTTCCGCTTCTACGACGTGACCGGTGGGCGCATCCTGATCGACGGTCAGGATCTGCGCGAGGTGACCCTGGAGAGTCTGCGCAACGCCATCGGAATCGTCCCGCAGGACACCGTCCTGTTCAACGAAACCATCGAGTACAACCTCGCCTACGGGCGACCGCGGGCACGGCGCGAGGAGATCGAGCGCGCCGCCGAGATGGCCCATATCCGCGACTTCATCGAGAGTCTCCCCGACGGCTGGCAGACCCGGGTGGGTGAGCGCGGACTCAAGCTCTCCGGCGGCGAGAAGCAACGGGTGGCGATCGCGCGCGCCATCCTGAAGCGCCCGCGGATCCTGATCTTCGACGAGGCCACCTCCTCGCTCGACAGTCACACCGAGCAGGCGATCCAGCGCACGCTCGAGGAGGTGGCCGCCAACCATACGACACTGGTGATCGCGCACCGACTCTCGACAGTGGTGGGCGCCGACCAGATCCTGGTGATGGACCATGGCACCATCCACGAGCAGGGCACCCATCGGTCACTGCTTGCCGCCGCGGGCCATTATGCCGCCATGTGGGAGCTGCAGCAGCGCGAGCAGTCCACGGTGTCCCCTGCCGAGCCGCGCAACATGGCGGCGGAGGATCGACCATGAACAGGGGCCGCGCCCATCCCGGCGCGACCATGGATGAGCCAGACGAGTGCGCGCGCGTGCACGCGCTCCTGCACACGGCTGGATTGGCCTGGCCGCTGCTGCTCTGCGGGGCGGCCCTGACAGTGGCAATCCTCTTGATCCTGGTTCAGTCGCCCCAGCCGCGCTGGGATGAACCGCCCCTTCTCGAGCTCGTACTCCTGCTGACCGCCGCGCTCGGGGTACTGCTGACTTGGCACCGCCTGCGCGGACAGCTCCTGCTGCCCTTGGTGCGTCTGGAGCATTCATTGTCGCGGGTCTGCCAGGGCGAGCCCGGGGCGAGCGATGCCCTGCACGACATCGGCGTGCTGGATCGGATCGCGCGCGACATCCAGAGCCTCAACCAGGAGCTCACCGAGCTCTACGAGGAGATGGACAATCGGGTCGCGCGCCAAACCCGACGGCTGGCCCAGAAGACGGCCTCGTTGAAGATCCTCTATGACGTGGCCGCTGGGATCCACCAGGCGCAGAGCATCGAGGAGCTGCTGCTGCGCTTTCTGCGCGTCCTCAAGGAAATGGTCAATGGCCGGGCGGCCACGGTGCGTCTGGTGATGGCCGATGGCTCGCGACGGCTGATCGGCGCAATCGGCCTGGATGACGACCTGGTGCGCGAGCAGGACATCGGCCCAGTCGATCTATGTCTGTGTGGCAGCGTGCTGGTGCCCGGCGAGATCCTCTGTGGCAACGATGCGCGCTACTGCTCGCGCATCTATGGCCGACGCATGTTCGCCAGCAGCGAGATGGAGGTGGTCACGGTTCCACTGGAGCATGGCGAGGAGCTGCTCGGCATCTATACCATCTTCATCGATCAGCCGGGGCTGAAGTCGCGCGAGGACATCCTGGATCTACTCGCGACGGTCGGTCACCATCTGGGCGTGGCCATCGCCAAGCACCGCTCGGACACCGAGGCCCATCGGTTGTCGATCATCGAGGAGCGCAATTCGCTGGCCCACGAGCTGCACGACTCATTGGCCCAGACCCTGGCGAGCCTGCGTTTCCAATCGCGCATGCTGGATGACTCACTGCGCGACTGTCCGATCTCGGTGGAGGCGCGCAATGACCTGGAGCGCATCCGCAACGGACTCGACGAGGCTCATACCGAGCTACGCGAGCTCTTGGCCAGCTTTCGTGCGCCGCTCGACCGGCGTGGTCTGGTGCCGGCACTGGAGAAGCTCACCCGTCGCTTCGCCCAGGAGACTGGCGCGCACGTCCTGTTTCAGAACGAGTGTCGCCCTTTCGAGCTCTCGGCGAGCGAGGAGCTGCAGATCCTGCGGATCGTGCAAGAGGCGCTCGCCAATACACGAAAACATTCGCACGCGCACACCGTTCGGGTGCTCCTGCGGCGTGAGCCCAGTGGCCCGCACCTGCTACTGATCGAAGATGATGGGGTCGGCTTCAGCACCCCGGCGACCGGCACCAATCCGGGCGAGCGCATCGGACTCTCGATCATGGAAGAGCGCGCGCGCCGCATCGGTGCCGAGATCCGCATCGAGAGCGAGATCGGGGACGGCACGCGGGTTGAATTGCTCTTTGACGGCACGCGGCGCGGCGCGCGCCAAACCCGGGAGACGACCTGATGCGTGTCCTTCTGATCGACGATCACGCACTCTTTCGCTGCGGTCTGCAGGAGTTGCTCGAGCGCCGCGGGATCCAGGTGATCGCGGCGGTCGGTGACGGTGAGACCGGTCTTCGCCGCATCGCCGAAACCGCGCCCGACGTGGTTCTGCTCGACATGCGCATGCCGGGCCTGGATGGTCTGCAGCTGCTGCGCCAACTGCGCGCGCTCTATCCAGGCATGCCGATCGCCATGCTGACGACCAGCGCCGATGAGCGCGATGTCATCGACTCGCTGCAAAGCGGGGCGCAAGGCTATCTGCTCAAGGACATGGAGCCGGATACACTCATCGCCGCACTCGACGAGATCGTGCAAGGCCGCACCGTGGTCGCGCCCGAGCTGGCCATCGTGTTGGCGCGCGCGGTGCAGGGCGAGGTCACCGGCACGACACCCACCGACCGCATCGCCGACCTGACGCCTCGCGAGCACGAGATCCTCTGTCATCTCGCCGAGGGGCAGAGCAACAAGGCGATCGCCCGCCGGCTCAACATCTCGGACGGCACCGTGAAGCTGCATGTCAAATCGATCCTGCGCAAGCTCGAGGTCCACTCGCGGGTCGAAGCCGCGGTGATCGCGGTCGAGCGCGGTCTCTGCGAGCGCGGCGCGCTGCGCGACGGCGGTTAGCGCCGAGCCAATCCACTGAGCATCCAGCGCACCTGAGTGCCCTGCCCCACAGCGCGGCACGATCATGATCAATGCATGAGACCGGCAAGAGCGCCGACAATGGACACCGAGACGATCCAGCACTGGCGCGGATCGACCTGAAACCGGAGGCGAGTTGAGGCCATGAAACATTTTCTCGATCTGATCAAGGATTGTCTGGGCGACATCAAAGAGATCATGCCCTGGGATCTCGAGGAGCGACTCCAGGAGAACCCCGGACTGCTGCTGGTCGACGTGCGCGAGCCGGATGAGTTCGCGGCCATGCATATCGCGGACTCGCTGAACGTGCCGCGCGGCATCCTGGAATCCGCGTGCGAGTGGGACTACGAGGAGACCGTCCCTGAACTGGTGCGGGCGCGTGAGCGCGAGATCGTGGTGGTCTGCCGCTCCGGCTATCGCAGCGTGCTCGCCGCACATTCGATGCAGATGCTCGGCTACGCCAATGTCGCCTCATTGCAAACCGGACTGCGCGGTTGGAAGGACTATGAGCAGCCGCTGGTCGACCAGGATGGGGCGTCGGTCGACCTCGATGAGGCCGATCGCTATTTCACCCCGCGGCTCAGGCCCGACCAGATGCGCCCGGGCACCGGCGGCAGGACCTAGACGGCGCGCGGCGCGCGGCCGATCCGCTGCGTGGCGGTCCAAGGCGACACCCCCACCGGCTCACCGCCCCGTCACCGCCTCCCGGCGCCAACCCGCCGGGTCCTGTACCAGGACCTCGCCACCCGTGGGGTGCCATTCGGCCAGGACCGAGCGGATGCGGATGCGTCCGTCCACCTCATGGCGATGATCGGCCGGGCGATGGGTATGGCCATGGACCAGGCGCGCGGCGGCGAAGCGCCTGAGATGATCCTCCACGGTGCGCTGATTGACGTCCATGATCCGTGACGGCTTCGCGGCGGTGGCCTGCCCGCTCTTGCGTCGATAGCTGGCGGCGAGCGCGCGGCGGGCCGCGAGCGAGCGCCACAGAAACAAACGCTTGACCAGTGGATTGCGGATGCGTCGCCGAAACCGCTGATAGGGCACATCATCGGTGCAGAGCAGGTCGCCATGCATCAGGAGGACCGACTCACCGCCCAATGTGATGAGCGTCGGATCGCGCAGGAGCCGACAGCCGGTGCGACGGCAGAAGGTGCGCCCGATCAAGAAATCTCGGTTTCCGTGCATGAGGTCACAGCCGATCCCGGCAGCGGTCAGGGCGGCCAGCGCGTCCTGTACCTCACGATTGAGCGGGCTGTCATCGTCATCGCCGATCCAGGCATCGAACAGATCGCCCAGGATGATCAGGCGCTGCGCGCGCCGGGCGCGCTGCCCGAGAAAGCGCAGAAAACAGTCGAGCGTCCCGGGTCGCTCGGGCGTCAGATGCAGGTCGGAGACGAAGAGCGTTTCGCCGGACAAGGCGTCAGACGAGGATCTCGGCGCGCTCGATGACGACGTCGGTCACCGGCACGTCCTGATGACCACGCCGGCTGCCGGTCTTCACGCCCTTGATGGACTCGACGACCGACATGCCATCGACGACGCGTCCGAAGACACAGTAGCCCCAGCCATCCTGGCCCGGATAATCGAGGAAGCCATTGTCCGAGACATTGATGAAGAACTGCGAGGTCGCCGAATGCGGATCCATGGTGCGCGCCATGGCGATGGTCCCGATCAGGTTCTTCAGACCGTTGCGTGCCTCGTTCTCGACTGGAGCGCGCGTGGGCTTGGGGGCGAAATCGGGCGTCATCCCGCCACCCTGGATCATGAATCCATCGATGACGCGATGGAACAAGGTCCCGTCATAATGGCCATCGCGGACATACTGCTCGAAATTGGCACAGGTGAGTGGGGCCTTCTCGGGGTCCAGCTCGATGAGGATATCGCCGTGGTTGGTGGTGAGCTTGATCATGACTTCTCCGGTTGCTGTGCTGGGGGCGCTCGAAAGACCTTCGAGACCACGCTGGCGATGCATGGTACGGGCTTTGCGGGCTCGGGGAAAGGCAGTTTCACGTCTCACCCTTGGGCTTTGTTACCATAGAGCAACGTCGTCGCGGAGACTCTGACCCCATGTTACAGATCCACAATAGCCTGACCCGCCGCAAGGAGCCCTTCGAGCCGATCGAACCCGGCCGGGTGCGGATGTATGTTTGCGGGATGACCGTCTATGACTACTGTCACCTTGGCCACGCGCGGGTCATGGTGGTGTTCGACGTGGTCTATCGCTATCTACGTGCGCTGGGCTACGAGGTGACCTATGTCCGCAATATCACCGACATCGACGACAAGATCATCCGTCGCGCGGCCGAGGCCGGCGAGCCCATGGGGGCCTTGACCGAGCGCTTCATCCAGGCGATGCACGAGGATGCGGCGGCGCTCGGGATCCTACCACCGAGCGACGAGCCACGCGCGACCGGCCACATGAGCGAGATCCTGTCGATGATCAGGATCCTGGTCGAGAAGGGGCTGGCCTATGTCGCGGACACTGGTGACGTCTACTATTCGGTCGCGCGCTTCGCGGGCTATGGCATGCTCTCCGGCAAGGATCCGCAGGAGCTGCGCGCGGGTGCGCGGGTCGAGGTCGACGAGGCCAAGCGCGACCCACTGGACTTCGCGCTCTGGAAGGCGGCCAAGCCGGGCGAGCCATCCTGGGAATCGCCTTGGGGACCGGGTCGGCCGGGCTGGCACATCGAATGCTCGGCGATGAGCACCTGCGCGCTCGGCAACCATTTCGACATCCACGGCGGTGGCGCGGACCTGCAATTCCCTCACCACGAGAACGAGATCGCGCAGTCGGAGGGCGCGACCGGCGAGCGCTTCGTCAATGTCTGGATGCACAACGGTTTCGTGCGGGTCAACGATGAAAAGATGTCCAAATCGCTTGGCAACTTTTTCACCGTACGCGACATCCTCGTGCGTTTTCGCCCGGAGGAGGTGCGCTATTTCATCCTCACCAGCCAATACCGTAGCCCGCTCAACTATGATGACGACCAACTCGATCAGGCACGCTCGGCCCTGACCCGGCTCTATACCGCGCTGCGCGGTCTGCCGGCCGACACCTCGCCCCGGTCGGATGTGCCCGCGCCGCGCCCGGCCGAGCCATTCTCCGAACGCTTCCACGCGGCCATGGACGACGACTTCAACACCCCCGAGGCACTGGCGGTGCTCTTCGAGCTGGCCCGCGAGATCAACCGGGTCCGACTCGATGATCCATCCATGGCGGCCATGCTCGCCGGCGAGCTGCGCCGACTCGGCGCGATCCTCGGCATCCTGCAGGAGGATCCAGAGCTCTATCTCAAGGGAGCGAGTGGCTCGGAGGGCCTCGCCGACGCGGCAATCGATGACTTGATCGCAGCCCGGTATGCCGCGCGCACTGCGCGCAACTGGGCCGAGGCCGACCGGATCCGGGACCTGCTCGGAGCGGCCGGCGTCATCCTCGAGGACGGCCCGACCGGCACCCGCTGGCGCCGCGGACCCTAGCCCCGGTCTTTCCAGACGACCCTGCGAAGTGTATGGTTAAGTGGCGTGATGAGATCACGCAGTCCGGTCCGAGCATCGAGGGCGCGCTCTGACGATGCGCGACCGCGCTTCGGCCGGGTCTGGATCACCAGCTCAGAAGAGAGGGTTTCGATGAACTTGACGAAGAATATCGGCGAAAATGATCGCAAGATTCGCATGATTGCCGGCGCTCTGATCCTGTTGTGGGGCCTCTTCGCGCACAACTGGCTCGGCTTGATCGGTCTGATCATCCTGGGCACCGCGGTTCTGCGCAGCTGCCCGGCCTATACACTGATGCAGATGGATACACTCGAGAAGAAATAGACGCATCAGCGCGACGCGTGCCACCCGCGCGCGTCGCGTGGTCCGCGCAGGCCACGGATCACGCCCTGACGGGACCACCCTCGCCCCACCTCAGTGGCCAACCAAACCCAGCCAATCGAGCAGCGACGGCAGCAGCAGCGCCGTCAGAAAGGCCGACAGTGCCATCGCCAGACCGGAGAAGGCGCCCATCGCCGGACTGACCTGGAACGCGCGCGCGGTGCCGATGCCATGTGAGGTCGCGCCCATGGCGATCCCGCGCACCGCGTCATCGCGAATCCTCAAGAGGCGCAGCACGCCGGTGCCGAGCACGGCACCGACGATCCCGGTGCTCACCACCAACACCGCGGTCAACGAGGGAATCCCGCCGAGCTTCTCCGAGATTCCCATCGCGACCGGCGCGGTCACCGATTTCGGTGCCAGCGAGACCTGGGTCGCCACATCGGCACCGAGCCAGGCGGCCAGCGCGATGGCGCTCAGGCTCGCGGTCAGCACACCCGCCAACAACGCCAAACCGATCGGCAAGGCCAGCGTGGCCAGACGCGCGCGCTGACGATACAGGGGGATGGCCAGGGCGACAGTTGCCGGGCCGAGCAGAAAATGAACGAACTGCGCCCCATCGAAATAGACCCCATAGGGTGTGTCCGTCACGATCAGGATGCCGATCAGCAAGGCCACGGCGACCGCCACCGGATTGAGCAAGGGGTTGGCCCCAGCCAACCGATAGAGGCGATCGGCCAGCAGATAGCAAAGGAGCGTCGCTGTCAGCCAGAGGAGCGGCGAGGCGGCCAGATAGACCCAGATCTCGGTGAGCGAGGTCTCAGTCATGGCGACGCGTCCCCCAGCGGCGCGCACCGACCGCCAGCAGACGCACGACACCCAGCATCGTCAAGGCGGTGACGGCCAGCGTGATCAGTGTGCCCAACAAGAGCGCGGCCAGGATCGCCGGCCATTGGCCTTGAATCCGCTCCCAGTGCAGCATCACGCCCACACCAGCGGGCACGAACAAGAGCGAGAGGTGTGCGAGTAGGGTATCGGCGGTGCGCCCCACATCCTGCGGGATCCCGCCGCGCAGGACCAACCATGCGAGCAGGAGGAGCATGCCGAGCACCGGCCCCGGGACCGGTAGACCAGTGAGCAGGACCGTTGTCTCACCGGCGAGCTGACAGACGAGGATCAGGGTCAGTGCGTGCAGCATCTCTCTACTCGTCGCATCTGTGAGCGCTCAGTATATCTTGATCGAAGTTGGGGTTCAGCGGGCCTCAGGTCACTCAGGCACACTGGAATCATGCGCACATCCTCAGTCAACGCTGGTTGCCAGTGGTTGACGAGCGCAATGCGCGACACCATGAGACACACATGATGTCAGACAGTCGATGTGTCGATCGGACGCTGAACCACTCACCCGGAAGACGACCCCGGTATACTGGCGCGGCAAGCAAACCAGTCGCGGCCGGTCCAACGCCGGCCTATCCCAAGATGTTTTCGAGGCAGGATCATGGCGGAGAAACCCAAACTGACGACGGTACTGTCACAGAGCCACTATGCGGCGAGTTTCGAGGCCGAGTCCGAGGACGAGGTCTATGACCCGCGCATGGAGGCGCTGGTCAAGAGCATGCTGACTGAGATCGGCGAGGATCCGAATCGCGAGGGGCTGCGCCGCACGCCGCTGCGGGTGGCCAAGGCGATGGACTTCTTGACCAGCGGCTACGCGCTGTCGGCCGAGGAGATCATCCGCAAGGCGATCTTCGAGGAGGACGTCCGCGAGATGGTCGTGGTGCGCGAGATCGAGTTCTACTCGATGTGCGAGCATCACATGTTGCCCTTCTTCGGTCACGCCCACGTCGGCTATCTCCCCAATGGCCGGGTCGTGGGACTGAGCAAGGTCGCCCGCGTCGTCGACGTCTTCGCCCGCCGCCTGCAAGTCCAGGAGCGACTCACCAATCAGGTCGCCGATGCCTTGATGGATCATCTCGGCGCCCATGGCGTGGCGGTGGTCATGGAGGCCAGCCACACCTGCATGATGATGCGTGGTGTCCAGAAGCAGCGCAGTACGACCGTGTCCAGCGCCATGCGCGGTGCCTTCGAGAGCGACCCCCGGACCCGCGCCGAGTTCATGGCCTTCATCAAGGGCTGAGATGATCACTCCAGCCGTTCGTCGTCCAAGGTCGCGTGCAGCCGCTCGCGATCCCTAGCGAAGCGGCCCAGGTCGGCGGCCCAGATCGATCGGCTGCGGCGATTTCAGTCCAGCGCCATCGCCACCGCGGCGCAGCCAAAGGACCTTCGGGGCGAATGAATTCGCCCCGACACGGGAGAGCCTTCCCAGTAAATCGACTCAGTTGCGCGATTTGTCGACCAGCTTCTTCTCACGGATCCAGGGCATCATCTCGCGCAGACGCTCGCCGACCGCCTCGATCTGATGCTGCTCACCGAGGCGGCGCATGGCCTTCATGGAGGCGGCGCCGGCCTGGTTCTCGAGCATGAACTCCTTGGCGAACTGACCGGTCTGGATCTCGTTGAGGATGCGCTTCATCTCGGCCTTGGTCTGCTCGGTGATGATGCGCGGACCACGGGTCAGGTCGCCGTACTCGGCGGTGTTCGAGATCGAGTAACGCATGTTGGCGATGCCGCCCTCGTAGATGAGATCGACGATCAGCTTGACCTCGTGCAGACACTCGAAATAGGCCATCTCGGGGGCGTAACCGGCCTCCACCAGGGTCTCGAAGCCGGCCTGGATCAAGGAGGTCAGACCACCGCAGAGCACCACCTGCTCGCCGAAGAGGTCAGTCTCGCACTCCTCGCGGAAACTGGTCTCGATGATGCCCGCGCGCCCGCCGCCATTGGCCGAGGCATAGGCCAGCGCGATGTCGCGCGCCTGACCGGTGGCATCCTGGTAGACCGCGATCAGGCTGGGCACCCCGCCGCCCTGGGTATAGGTCGATCGCACCAGATGGCCCGGCCCCTTGGGCGCGATCATGATGACATCCAGATCCTCGCGTGGCGTGATCTGAGCGAAATGGATGTTGAACCCATGGGCAAAGGCAAGCGCCGCGCCCTGCTTGATGTTGGGCGCGATCTGCTCGCGATAGAGCGCACCCTGATGCTCATCCGGTGCCAGCACCATGACCACATCCGCGCCCCGGACCGCCTCATCGATCGCCCGGACCTCGAGACCGGCATGCGCCGCCTTGGCGGCGGAGGCCGAGCCAGGCCGCAGACCGACGACCACCGAGACCCCTGAATCCTTCAGGTTGTTGGCGTGCGCATGTCCCTGCGAGCCGTAGCCGATGATGGCGACCTGCTTGCCCTGGATGAGCGACAGATCGGCGTCTTTGTCGTAATACACATTGATGGTCATTGCACTGAATCCATGCATCGAAGGTTAGGACAGTTGGAGCCATCGAGGCCCCAGGGTGGTTGTCGATGGCACTCCGCGCTGTCTGCGATGGTCGCGGCGATCGACCCGACCGCGGTCAGAGACTGAGGCCCTTCTCGCCACGCGTGATCCCGGTCGGGCCCGAGCGAACGACCTCGATGATCAGGCCATCCGGCACCGCGTCGATGAAGGCATCGAGCTTCCTGGATGCACCGGTGAGCTCGATGACATAGCTGGTATCGGTCACATCGATGATCTTGGCACGGAAGATCTCGGTCAGGCGCTTGAGCTCCTCGCGATCCGGACGCTCGGCACGCACCTTGATGAGCATCATCTCGCGCTCGATGTGCGGTCCTTCCGACAGATCGAGCAGCTTGACGGTATCGATGAGCTTGTTGAGCTGCTTCTTGATCTGCTCGACCACCTCGTCGTTGCCAGTGGTCACCAGCGTCATGCGCGAGAGGGTGGGGTCGTCGGTCGGGGCGACGGTCAATGATTCGATGTTGTAGCCACGGGCGGAGAAGAGTCCGGCAACGCGCGAGAGCGCGCCCGCCTCGTTCTCCAGCAGCACGGCGATGATATGTCTCATGAGTCAGGTCTCGTTCACTCGGAGCGCGGTCTAGGCCAGCTCGCGCTCGGACAGGCTCGGCGCAAGCTGCATCTCGTGATGGCCCTTGCCAGCGGCGATCATCGGGTAGACGTTCTCGGTCGGGTCCACGATGATGTCCATGAAGACCAGGCGATCCTGCATGGCGAAGGCCTCGGTCATCGCCGACTCCAGATCACCCGGACGCTCGATCCGCATGCCGACATGCCCGAAGCTCTCGGCGAGCTTCACGAAATCGGGCAAGGCGTCCACATAGGAGTGCGAATAGCGACTCTCGTAGAAGAATTCCTGCCACTGCCGCACCATCCCCATGTAGCCGTTGTTGAGCAGGATGATCTTGACCGGCAGACTGTACTGCAAGCAGGTCGCCAGCTCCTGGATGCACATGAGGATACTGGCTTCGCCCGAGACACAGGCGACCGGCGCCTGTGGAAAGGCCAATTGCACGCCCATTGCCGCCGGCAGACCAAAGCCCATGGTGCCGAGGCCACCCGAGTTGATCCAGCGCCGTGGTTTGTCGAACGGATGGAATTGGGCGGCGAACATCTGATGTTGACCGACATCGGAGGTCAGATAGAGATCGCCGCCGGTCACCTTGTAGAGTGTCTCGATCGCATACTGCGGCTTGATGGCCGCGCTCTCGCGGTCATAGCGCAGACAATCCACGCGCTGCCACTCGGCAATCTTCGCCCACCAGTCGTCCAGCGGCGGGACTTCGGCGCGCGGCGCCTGCTCGCGATAGAGCTTGAGCATGTCGACCAGGACGTTCGCCACCTGTCCCACGATCGGGACATGCACCTTCACGTTCTTGGAGATCGAGGACGGGTCGACATCGACATGGATGATCTTGGCATGCGGGCAGAAGTGCTCGATCTTGCCGGTGACCCGATCATCGAAGCGCGCACCGATGGCGATCAGGACATCGGTCTCGTGCATCGCCATGTTGGCCTCGTAGGTGCCGTGCATCCCGAGCATGCCGATGAACTGAGGGTCGGTCATGGGATAGGCGCCCAGACCCATCAAGGTGCTGGTGATCGGAAAGCCCGTTGCGCGCACCAGCTCGGTCAACTGTGCCGATGCCTCGCCGAGCACCACGCCACCCCCGGTGTAGAAAATGGGTCGCTTGGCCTCGAGCATCAGATCCACGGCCTTGCGAATCTGCCCTGGATGCCCCTTGCTGACCGGATTGTAGGAGCGCAGCTTGATCTCGCGTGGATAGACGTAGGGGATCTTGATGTTCGGGTCGGTCACGTCCTTGGGGATGTCGACCACCACCGGACCCGGCCGGCCCGAGGTCGCAATGAAGAATGCCTTGCGGATGGTGACCGCGAGGTCGCGGACATCCTTGACCAGGAAGTTGTGCTTCACACAAGGCCGGGTGATCCCGACGGTATCGACCTCCTGAAAGGCATCGCTGCCAATCACTGGGATCGGCACCTGGCCGGTGAGGATCACCATCGGGATCGAGTCCATGTAGGCCGTCGCGATCCCGGTCACGGCGTTGGTCGCGCCTGGACCCGAGGTCACGAGACAGACACCACACTTACCAGTCGCTCGCGCATAGCCATCGGCGGCATGCGTGGCGGCCTGCTCGTGGCGAACCAGGATATGCTTGACCGCGTCCTGCTTGAAGAGCGCGTCATAGATGTGTAGGACAGCGCCGCCCGGATAGCCGAAGACGAATTCGACCTCCTCGTCGAGGAGTGCCTGAACGACGATCTCGGCTCCGCTCAACTCTAGCTGTCGACCGGGCCGATCCATCCCGGCCGCGTCGGTATTCGCTCCAGTCACAGTCACCTCGGAGACCTCACGATCAGCCCACCACGCCCGTTGCGGACACCCTGGCCGGCCACCACGATCAACCGAGAGTGAGCGGAGCGAGACCCCGTCCACCTCGGTTCGGCGCGCGGCTGCCCGAGGGCACTCGAGTCGCGTGGGAGCTTGACAACAGGTTGAAAAGGACAGGACGTTACAGCGATCAGGGTAAAGGGTCAAGCGCTCGGCGACGACAACCCGACAAAACCCATGGCGATCCGCGCCGCGCGCCCGATGATCACCGGTCGCGGCCCGGACGGAAGGCGCTCGCGCGAAAGCTCGAGAGACCGTAGGCCAGATCATGGATGTCCTGGAGGAAGCCCAATTCATCCCAGGCCTCCGGTGGCCAGCCACCCGGGATGGACAGACTGCCGAACGTCAACTCCTTGAAGACATCGTCGAACGCCTCGGGATCACCCCAGCACAGCGACAGGCTGCGCAAGGCATCCTGATGATTGACCTCCAGACTCGAGCGGGTCGCCGGATCAGGTGACAGGGGTCCGATCACCCGCGCCCGGCGCCCCGTGTCAGGCGCCGCGGACTCGCTCGAGGTGGTGTGCGCGACGCCGCCCAGCTGAGCCATCAACAGATTGGCGAACTCCTTGATGGAGTCAGGGGGATGCTCGAAGCCGAGGATGAGCAAATAGCCGCTTTGCTGTCCCGGGGCACTGGCCGTGCTTGGAGCGACCTTGAGCACCCGCGCGCGCAGCTTGACGGTGGCGAGACCGGGAATGCCGCTGATGGCCAGGCAGAGACTTTGCCTGGCTTGATATGGCTCGGTCACCACCAGCTTCAGACGACCCTCGGCGATCTGCTGGAGCGCCTCGCGCATCTCGGGCAGGTCGTGGATCTCCAGCTCGATGCCTTGGAAGAGAGGCTCGGTGACTCCATCGGCCGATCCCTGCCCCCCCGGATCGAGCATCGTCAGCAATTTCTCCAATCGCACCTGACAGCGCGGCGACAGGCTCACGAACCGCACGGCGACTTGACTCACGCCTTCGCTCAACTGCTGGGCGCGAACCACCTCGGCATCGATCGAGATCTGCTGCCCGCCAGCCCAGGGGAAATCAAGACGCAGCCGCCCGGTCATCCAAGCCACCGGCACGGTTGCGACGAATTGCGCGCCACCCCAGGAGATGTCGTGGTTCATGGCCGTGATCGGCATCTTGGATCCCGGCCGATAGACCTTGATCGGGATCTGCACGCTGATCCGACGTTGCGTTCGACGCGCCGGTGTCGGCGCGGCGGCAGGCGCGTTCGGTTGCTCGCTGGGGGTGGTCATCGCTCGTTCGGCTCATCCACGAATGGACCCGATTGGGACAGGTCGACCGCACCGGGTTGTCGTGGGGTGTAGTATACCCATCACGCGTGGGTTTTCGGTGTTTCCGTCTACGCGCGACCCGCCCGATGCTCCGCGGGCGCCTGGATCCCGCGAGACCAGAACGACGTCGAGCGTCTTGTTTCGGCTAGACGCGATCAATACACTCACCACTCTTGCCCTGCCCTGACTCCCCAATCGATGCGCACCTCACAGTTTCCGATTCAGACCATCAAAGAGACACCCGCCGATGCCGAGATCGCGAGCCACCGGCTCATGCTGCGCGCCGGCATGATTCGCAAGCTCGCGGCTGGGCTTTATACCTGGCTACCACTGGGATTGCGTGTCCTGCGCAAGGTCGAGACGATCGTGCGCGAGGAGATGGACCGCGCCGGGGCGCTGGAGGTCGCCATGCCGGCCGTGCAACCCGCAGAGCTTTGGCAAGAATCGGGCCGTTGGGATCGATACGGCCCCGAGCTGTTGCGTCTGCGCGATCGGCATCAGCGTGATTTCTGCTTCGGTCCCACGCATGAGGAGATCATCACCGATCTCGCCCGCGGCGAGCTGAAGAGCTACAAGCAGCTCCCGATCAATCTCTACCAGATCCAGACCAAGTTTCGCGACGAGATCAGACCGCGCTTCGGTGTGATGCGAGCACGCGAGTTCCTGATGAAGGACGCCTATTCCTTCCATCTCGATGAGGACTCGCTCCAGACGACCTACGCGCAGATGTACGAGACCTATGGTCGCATCTTCACCCGCTGTGGACTCGACTTTCGCGCCGTGCAGGCCGACACCGGCAGCATCGGCGGCCAGGCCTCGCACGAGTTCCATGTCCTGGCCGATGCGGGCGAGGATGCCATCGTATTCTCCGACGCCAGCGACTATGCCGCCAATGTCGAGCTCGCCGCGGCGCTTGCGCCACGCCCGGCGGCACCCGCGCCAGTCGAGCCGGCGCGACTGATCGACACCCCCGATGCGCGCACCATCGCCGACCTGGTCGAGCAGTTTGGCCTACCCATCGAGCGGACCGTCAAGACACTCGTGGTGGCTGCCGCCCCCGGCGCGGGAGCCGAGCTGGTCGCGCTGCTGATTCGTGGCGACCATGAGCTGAATCTGTTCAAGGCCGAAAAGCTGCCGGAGGTGGCCAAGCCGCTGCGGATGGCCAGCGAGGGCGAGATCCGTGCCGTGATCGGCGCCGGTCCAGGCTCGCTCGGCCCCAAGGATCTGCCCATCCCCTGTATCGCCGATCGCAGCGTCGCGGTCACTGGCGATTTCAGCGCTGGCGCGAATCAGGACGGCAAGCACTGGCTCGGTCTGAACTGGGGCAGGGATCTCCCGCTGCCTCCGGTCGCCGACTTGCGCAATGTCGTCGACGGCGATCCAAGTCCCGATGGCCAGGGTCGACTGCGCATCGCGCGTGGCATCGAGGTCGGCCATATCTTCCAGCTCGGGCGCAAATACAGCGAGGCGATGAAGGCGACTGTCCTCGGCGAGGACGGCCGCGCCACCATCCTGACCATGGGCTGTTACGGCATCGGCGTTTCGCGCGTCGTCGCCGCCGCGATCGAACAGCATCATGACGAGCATGGCATCTGCTGGCCAGCACCGATCGCCCCCTTCGAGGTCGCGCTCCTCCCGATGAAGCTCGGCAAGTCGTTCCGGGTGCGCGAGGCGACCGAGCGACTCTATGCCGACCTGCGTGCGGCAGGGATCGAGGTCCTGCTCGATGATCGCGACGCCCGCCCCGGGGTCATGTTCGCCGACATGGAGCTGATCGGCATCCCGCATCGCATCGTCGTCGGCGACAAAGGCCTCGACGAGGGGCAGGTCGAGTACAAGGGCCGCACCGACAGTGAGACCCAGTTGATCCCGCTCGCCCAGATCGTCGCCTGGCTGCGCGCGCGCCTGCGGTCCGCGGCCGACTGAAACGCCTTCACACACCACGATCTCGGCTCGGGGGCGACTGCCCCGCAACGCGCCCCGCGCGCCCAGGATGATACCCCATGCACAAAGAAGCCTCTTTCGATCGCACCGCGCTGCTCGCGTGTGGACATGGCGAGATGTTCGGCCCCGGCAACGCTCAGCTTCCGGTTCCGAACATGCTCATGATGGACCGGATCCTGCGCATCGCCAATTTCGGCGGAGCGAACGGCAAGGGCGAGATCCTGGCCGAGCTCGACATCAATCCGCAGCTCTGGTTCTTTCAATGTCACTTTCCCGGCGACCCGGTCATGCCCGGCTGTCTGGGCCTGGATGCGCTCTGGCAGCTGGTGGGCTTCTACCTGGCCTGGATCGGCAATCCGGGACACGGACGCGCACTTGGCGTCGGCGAGGTCAAATTCACCGGTCAGGTCCTGCCGAGCGCGAGCACGGTCAGCTATCACATCGACATGAAGCGCGTCATCACCCGCAAGCTCGTCCTCGGCATCGGTGATGGCGTGGTCCAGGTCGACGGCCGCACCATCTATACCGCGAAGGATCTGCGCGTGGGGCTCTTCACTTCGACCGAGGGGTTCTGACCACTCGAGCTCCCCGCCACGGCCGCGCCCTGGGCGCGCGCGGTCGCGGCTCCGCAACGGTGTGCGAGACGGGGCCAGCAGGCCGACCCGCCCCGGCTCACCGGCCGGCTCAGGGGTCGCGCGAGGCCAGCCAGGGATCCGGCGCGGCCGGCCGCGCCCCAGGCGCTGGCGTGTTCGGCATCCGCGCGAGCTTGATCTCGCGCCACAGCATGGGCCTGGAGAAGCCCTCCCAGCCCCAACGCAACCAGTCGAGCAGTCGCACCGCCAACCACAGCGCCCAGGCCAGCATCAGTGCCCGATAGACCCACAGTGGCACCGAGAGCACACCGAGACTCGGCAGCCCTGGGCCAGTGCGATCCTGATACCAATTGAGATGGTTGGCGCTCGATCCATTGCCCATGATCTGCATCTCGGGCGACCCCAGGAGTCCCTGCTGGACCGCATCGAGGAGTCCGGCAAGGGCGAGGAGCGTGAGGACCACCAGGCCGATCTGGAGTAGATTGAAACGCCATGGCGGCGCGTCTTGAGGATCCAGACCGCGCCTTAGACCAAGCGCGAACAGCCAGCCCACCACCACCAGTCCGACCCAGAGCTGGGCGAGGATCAGACCCATGCCAAGCAGCAGCCAGTCATGCACGCGCAGCGGCGTGAGACGACTGCGGCCCAGGGCGGCGGCCAGACCGATCAAGACCAGGAGGGATCCCCAGAAGAGCACGGCCGGTCCGATCCGCGGACCCCACACCCCCAAGACCCAGCGATCCTGTGGCAGCCTGACCGCCATCTCGAGATTGACCGCTGGGCTACCCAGATCCGGCATGCTCGGGCTGAAGGACAGTCCCAGTGGACCCGAATCGCGCCAGGTCAGCGCGAGCGCGGCCGCGCCTGGCGACACCGGGATCAGCAGCTGCGGGACCGTGTCGGGGAGCGGCAGGCCGCGACCATCGAGCGTCAAGGTCAGCAGCTCGGCCCCCGCGGGCAAACGGATGCCATGACTCACCCCCTGGCTGCTGCGCATCGCCAAGGTCAGGCTGCCGAGTGTCCCACGATGACCCGGCTCGAAGACGAGCTGCGCGCGGTCGATCGTCAGGGTTGGACCGGGCACGGCCACCGGACGCGTGATGTGCAGATGCAGCGTCTCACCGGGCAGGGGTCGCCAACTCGGCAGCGACTGAGCGGCGTGCTCGCGCGGATGCACCGGCGCGGGACCACTGTGCTCGAGATGCCAGAGCGTGCCAACATCGAGACGCCAATCCTCGCTCAGACGCGGATCGGTCGTGGCCCGCAGGTGCAGCAGGTCAACAGGCTCCAGTCGCGACGACCAGCTCAGCTCGGTCTGTCCGGCCGGCAGGTCGACCAGCACCGTCTCGCCCTCGACCTGGACACCAGGAGTGCGCACCTGCTCGCCCGGCCAGAGTGGCACCGCCACCAAGACCGGATACTCAGGCGGCGAGAGCCGCCGCACATGGGTCTCCAGGCGCCAGTCGGCGCGCATCCGCAAGAGGCGCTCGACACGCAGCAGCGGCGGCAGCACCTCTTGGGCGAGCGTCTCCTGCGGCGGCGCGGTCGCCGCGGCATGCCGGATCAGCCGCAGTTGAGCGCCCGGACGCCCCTGCGCGTCCACTCCCTCGAGGGTCCAGCCAGCGACCTCATGCTCCATGACACGCGGCGGCATGGGCAGTGGAATCTCCACCTGGTCATGCCCCGCCAGGGGGCCGGCCAGACGGATCTGGTGTCGCCCCGCTGGCAGCGGGATCGTCAACTCGCCGCGCGGACCACGGCGCGGCCCCGCGCTCGACAGACCGACGCGCTCGATCAAGCGTGGCCGCCAACCTCCCGCGCCCAATGGCAGCGGCGCCGCGACGGCGACCGCAGCGTCAAACGTCATCTCGATCACCAGTCGCTCGGGGTCGGCGACCAGTCGCAGATGCGGCAGATCCAGACAGGCTGGCAGACAATCCGGCGGCGCCAGCAGACGCGACCTCAGCTCCTGAAGGAGCTGCGGGCTGGGGAGATCATCGGCAATGGCCGGTCCCTGGCCCAGCGTCGTCCCCAGCCCCACGAGGACCAAGAGCGCCATGCCGATCGGTGACTTGGGGTGACGGACGCGCAATCCGCTCAGACGCAGTCCGAGCAGGATCAGCAAGAGGACACCGCAGAGTGACAGGATCAGACTCCAGGTCGGGGTCAACAGCCAGAGTCGCGCCGCCTCCTGCTCGCCCACCGGTCCGACCCAACGCAACGTCTGGCTATGCCAGCGCCAATCGGGAATCCCGGGTCCGGTCTGCAGACGCGCCGTTGGATCGATCAACACGAGCGGCTCGGGCGGTGTGCCCAATGTTTCGGTCAAGGCATCCACGACATGCTCGCGTTTGGTGTCGAACGCTCGCTCGGCAGCAAACTCCTGAGCCGCCGAGGGCACGGTCATCTCAGGCAGCCGAGCGAGTGCGGCGGCACGACCGGATCCAGGATGCAGGAGACTCGCCCCGGGCCGCTCCAGATGCGGGAAGAGCCCATCCCGGACCTCGCTGACCACGAAGGGCAGACCCACCACCAGCAAGGCAAGCAGTGACAGCCTGAAATAGACCAGGAGCAACCCGCGCAAACGCCGTAGCCCGGTGCGCTCGGGCGCCACCGGGACCAGGCGCAGCAGCGCGGCGGCGGCCAGCAGATGCAGCCAGACCAGACGTGGCGCACTCGGTATCTGCCAGGTCAACCCCAAGGCGACCAACGCCAACAGACCCCAGCCCCAACCCCACAGACGACCGATGCCAAGCGCCAGGATCAGCACGAGAAAAAGGTCCAGCAGGGTCCACCGACCAACCCAGGTCTCGGGTTGGTTGTCCACGCCGCGGACCATCAGCAGATCCCAGCCTGGCGGGAGCTCCAGCGTCGCCTCGACCGCTGCGAGGTCGAGCGCCCAACCAGAGGCCGGTACCAGACTCGCCGGCGAGGCGATCCGAGCATCCACGAGCGCCTCCAGTCGACCGCCCCTGACCTCGACGCCGGCCAGGGCATCAGGCGTGTCCAGACGCGTGATCAGGACCGGCTGCCCGCCGACCAGCACCTGCCCCAGCTCCAGCCGCGGACCCGCGTCCAAGCGCCCGGCGCGCGACATCTGGCCGCTGATGCGATCCTGCACGCTGTAGCCCGAGCCGTCGAAATCGAGCCAGAGTCGGCGCTCGAGACGCAGACGCTCGGGCGCCGGATCGGCATCACCGCGACCCTGCTCGGTCAGACTCAGCAGGTCGGACGGGCCGACTCGATACACTGGCCAGACCCTCCAATCGGCCGGCAAACCGGTCTGACGCGGATCGATCGGGGTGACCCCGCTGAGCTCGACCCGTCGCAGCTCGGGCTGCGCCGCGAAGGCCCAAAGCTCTTGCTCCGGCCATGGGGGCGGCGCCGACACCCGCGAGAGCGCCGTGATCGCGCCCGGATGATGGGAGGCGATCTCCAGCACCCAGCGCCCGGGCCGCACCTGGACCCGCAGCGTGCCATCCTCCTCCAGTCGCGCTGGCAAGGGACTGACCAGACGCAGCGGAATGCCCCCCGACAACAGCACTGGACCGAGCCGGACCTCACGGGCAGGGCCCGAGCTTTCCAGCTCGAGTCGAGTGCTCACCTCCAACGGCAGGCGATCCTCGATCAACCGATGGACCTCCAGACTCAGACCGGCGTCGGCCACCTCGTCGGCGACCTGCGCGGGCTCGCCGAGCCACAGACGGTTGGATCGATCCAAGCGCGGCGCCAAGACCGGCTCACCATCGCGACTCAGCTCGACCAACCCGACCAGCGGCGGGAGCGGCAGCGCATCCGGCAACGGATCCCAGCTGAAACGCCCGCTCAGGTGGTGCACGCCTGGCTCGAGTCGCACCGCCGGACGGCCATCGCGCAGCAGCACCGGCCGCGCCATACCAGCGACCTGGACACCCAGCGGCCAAATCTCGGGGTCACCGGGCAGTGGCACCCATGAGCGCGCGCGCACCTCCCAGGTCTGAGCGAAAGATCCGCCGGTGGCATCCAACTCCAGGACCAGAGGTCCCGGCCAGACGCAGCGGCGCTCGCCGTCCGTTGGATCGATCGGACAGGCCCGTTGATCCTGCCCACCCTGATCATCCTCAAGCACCCACTGGATCCAGGGGCGCAAGGCTGGTGGAACCACAGGCTCGACCTCGGCGTCGCCCCAGGACACCGCGGGAGGGCTCGCGGCAACCGCCGACGCTGCGTCGGCATCCGCGGGGCCGAGCGGATCGGCCACGGCCGAGCTGGTCGCGGCCAGCCAAGCCATGAGGATTGGAACACCCAGGACGCCGAACGACATGATCCACGCTCCCGCCGACAGCCGGTTGAGATGCCTGATGGTGCAGGGTCCGCATGGACGCAGGGCGCCCCGAGCCGACTCCTTCAGCATAGCAGCTGCACGCCAGCGTGCCCGATGCAGCCGCGGCTGGTGGCCTCATCCACAGGTCAGTCAGCAATCCTGTCCGATCTCAGGGCAGAAAACCCGAAAAACACTGTGATTTTGGCAGGGCTTGCAATGCCCTTGGGCATCACCATAGTTGACAACGTTGGTAGGTTATTGCGGTGGCAGACTGTCCATGAGGTCACCGTTGGCTTCAGTCGATTCAACGTCAGCAGTGAGGATAGAGAGACATGAGCAACCAAAGCGCACCCGGCATGAACCCCTTGACCGTCGTCCTTGGTCTGGCCATCACGCTCGGCCCGCTGACCGCGCTCTCGTTCGGCAGCAAATATGCCGACGAGGAAACGATCGAGCGCGCCCGTGCTGGTCTGGCCAATGCCAAACCTGCCGATCCATTCGTCGGACTCGACAGCACTCGCGTCCTCGGCTATGGCGCTGACAAGACGCTTTCCGACATCACCAGCGGTGCAGCGATCTTCAGTCAACTACAGGCCGCGATCACGGCCGCCGGAGCCCAAGCGATGCTGAATGGCGATGGGCCCTATACGCTGTTCGCACCGAGCAACGATGCCTTCGCACGGATTCCGCCACATCAAGTGGATGCGTTGATGGCGGATCCGGAGGCGCTCAAGCAGATCGTGTCGGCCCACATCGTCCCAGGTCATCTGAGCACGACTGATCTACTGCAAGGACGCAGCGGCGCGAACCTGGCCGGACAAAAGGTTCCGGTCGGCATCGAGGGCAACCTCAAGGTCGGCGAGGCCAAGGTCACCCAGACGATCAATGCCAAGAACGGCATCGTTCATGTGATCGATCGCGTGATGCTCTGAACGTCGCACCCCGGCACCCCTGGTGCCGAAATCCCCTGAGCCCAATATGAGCTTGGTGCCGAATGGCACCGAGCTCATGTCTGCATTCACCCGACCACGGGCGATCCGCACTCAGACCCGAGTGGAATCGACGAATCGATCGCGCGCAGCCTTCGCGCGCTCGAAGATCGAGAGCAGACGCTCACCATCGGCGCGTCGGATACTCTCGGCCAGATCGCTCATCTCGACGCCGAATCGGGCGAGCATCGCGCTCAGCGCCTCGCGATTGGCCAGACAGATGTCGCGCCACATGATCGGATTGCTGGAGGCGATTCGGGTGAAATCGCGAAAGCCACCGGCGGCGTAGCGAAAGATCTCATCATTCTCGCGCATCCGCGCCAGCACATCGACGAGCCCGAACGCCAGCATATGCGGCAGATGGCTGGTGGCGGCGAGCACCTCGTCATGATGCGCGACCGACATGCAGGTCACCTCCGCGCCACAGGTCTCCCACATCGCCGTGACCCGTGACACGGCCGCGGGCGCGGTCTCCGGCAGCGGCGTCAAGATGACCCGGCGATTGCGATAGAGCTCGGCAGTGGAGGCCTCGACTCCACTGTGCTCGGTACCCGCGATCGGGTGGCCTGGCACCAAACCTGGTGGCGGCTGACCGAATGCGGCGACCGCGTCCAGGACGACACTGCCTTTGACGCTCCCACCGTCGGTGACGACCGCGGCTGGATCGAGTGACTCGCGGATCGCCTCGAAGACGCCGCGCATCGCACCCAGCGGGACCGCGACGAACACCATGTCCGCGCCGGCGACCGCCGCGCCTGGATCTTGGCTGTGACGATCGATGACACCGAGCGCACGCGCGCGCTCCAGATTGGCCAGACCGCGACCGCAGCCGACCACCTCACCCACCGCACCGGCGACCCGCAGCGCTCGCGCCAATGATCCGCCGATCAGTCCAACCCCGATGATCGTGAGACGCTCGATCATGACGCGAGCACATCCTCGAGCGCGGCGATGCAGCGAGCGTTCTCCGACTCCAGACCGATGCTGATGCGCAGATGGTTGGGCAAGCCATAGTTGCCGAGCGGTCGCAGGATGACCCCACGGCGCAGCAGCGCCTGGTTCAGCGCCGCGGCGGGACGCCCGAGGTCGACGCTGATGAAATTGCCGACCGAGGGGATGAAGTCCAGTCCCAGACGCCGAAAGGCATCGACATACTGCTGCATCCCCACCCGATTGAGCTCCAGCGAGGCGCGCACGTGCTCACGGTCGCCGAGCGCGGCAGCCGCCGCGGCTTGCGCGAAGGTATTCACGTTGAAGGGCTGACGGACCCGATTGAGCAACTCAGCGACCCGCGGATCGCTCAACCCATAACCCACCCGCAATGCCGCGAGACCATGGGCCTTGGCGAAGGTCCGGGTCACGATGAGGTTGGGGAAGCTGTCCAACCAGCGCGTGGTATCCGGGAAGTCAGGCTCGCTCACATATTCGGTATAGGCCTCATCGACCACCACCAGACAGGTTCTTGGCACGGCGCCAATGAACGAGCGCAGCGCGGCGGCGCTCAACCAGGTACCAGTGGGATTATTGGGATTGGCGATCCAGACCACCCGCGTCCGATCCGTCACCAGGGCGGCCATGGCATCGAGATCATGACCGTAGTCGCTCGCCTTGGCGATCCGCGCGGTGGCGCCGACCGCTTGACTGGAGATGGCATAGACGGCGAAGGCGTACTCTGAGTAGACCGTCTCCACCTGAGGCGACAGAAAGGTCCGGGCGATGAGATCGAGCACATCGTTGGAGCCATTGCCGATGGTCACGGCACTCTGAGCGACACCATGATAGTCGGCGATCACACGACGCAACTCGAAGCCACCACCATCGGGATAGCGACCGATCTCACCCATCAGCTCGGCGATCGCCGCGCGCGCCTTGGGTCCGGGACCGAGCGGATTTTCATTGGATGCGAGCTTGATCGAGTCGCGAATCCCCAGCTCGCGCTCCAGCTCGGAAACCGGCTTACCCGGGATGTAGGGGGTCAAGCCGGCGATGCCGGGCGCGGCCAAGGGCAGAAAGGGGTTGTCTTGTTCAGTCATGACGAGCGCTTGCCTTCGAGAGCAGTGATCCGTCGACCCCGCGGATCGGATCGGGTTTGAGACACATCGAAAGAACCGACCTGGATGCGATTCCGGTGCTCGAGCAGGCTCGCGCGGACGACCCACCGTCGACGGCGGCGCCCACTGATCCTCCTGCGTGGCGAAAATTTTACGCTCAATCGGCATTGGATACTCATCGAGCATCCGCTTCGCGGCATCGTCCACCGGAGACCAATGACCGGCCCTTGGCGTGGCTCGCACTGCACAACGATAGATCAGCCCAACCGCACGCGCCGTCCATGGATGCGCAACGAGCGCGTTACAGGACCGCCAGTGGATACGAGCCCAGGACCTTGAAGAGCATGGATGACTGACGCAGGTTATCGAGCGCGAGCGCGACCTTGGGATCGGCGCGATGACCGACGATGTCGATGAAGAAGACATAGTCCCAGATGCCGCGACGCGAGGGACGAGATTCGATGCGGGTCATGCTGATGCCATGCGCGGCCAGTGGGGTCAGCAGACTGTGCAGACCACCGGCCTGATTGCGGCATGAGAGCAACAAGCTGGTCTTGTCTTCACCGCTCGGGCGTGCATCCTCGGGGCCGATGACGAGAAAGCGAGTCGTGTTGCCAGGCTCGTCCTCGATCCGCTCGGCGAGGATCTTGAGCTGGTAGATCTCGGCCGCATGCAGTCCCGCCACCGCGGCGGCGGACGGTTCGGTCGAGGCGAGCCGCGCGGCCTCGGCATTGCTGCCGACCGCCACACGCTCGGCGTTGGGGAGATGACGGTCGAGCCAACCACGACACTGGGCGAGCGACTGCTGGTGCGAATAGAGTGTGCGAATCGCGCCCTCGACACCGGTCAGACTCATGAGATGATGATGGATGCGCAGGGTCACCTCGCCAGTGATCATCAGCGGCGAGGTGATGAACATGTCCAGGGTGTGGCTCACAACGCCCTCGGTGGAATTCTCCACCGGGACCACCCCGAAGTCACAGGCCCCTGACTCGACCTCGCGGAAGATCTCGCCGATGGTGCCGAACGCGGAGGTCCGCACCGAATGGCCGAAATGCTTGATGGCCGCGGCCTGGGTGAAGGTGCCCTCGGGACCGAGAAAGGCCACGTTGATGGGACGCTCCAGCGCCAGGCAGGCCGACATGATCTCGCGGAAGAGCCGAGCGACCTCCTCGCTGTCGAGCGGTCCCGGATTGACCTGCTTGATGCGGCGCAGCACCGCCACCTCGCGCTCGGGGCGGTAGAACTGGACCCGGCTGCCGTTGGTCGCGCTCTTGATCTGCGCGACCTGCTGGGCGCAACGGGCGCGCTCGCTGATCAGACGGAGCAAATCCAGATCGATCGCGTCGATCCGGTCGCGGACATCCTCCAGGGCAACCCCCTTTGCGCTGTCTTGGTCCATCAATCGCTCCTGTCCTGCTTGCCCAGACAGCGGACCGACAAGACACCCTCGATGGCCCTGAGCTGATTCACCGTGTCCTCGGGACAGCGTTGATCGATATCGATCAGGGTGACGGCCACATCGCCGCGCGAACGGTTGAGCATGTCGAGGATATTCAGTCCAGCGGTGGCCAGATCGGTGGAGATCTGACCGACCATGTTGGGCACGTTGCTGTTGACGATGGCCATCCGGTAACCGCCATTACGCGGCAGGTTGATCTCCGGAAAGTTGACTGAATTGGTCACGTTGCCGTGCTCCAAATAGTCCCGTAGCTGATCAGCGACCATGATGGCACAGTTGTCCTCCGCCTCGCGCGTCGAGGCACCGAGATGCGGCAAGGTGATCACACGCGGATGATCCTTCAGCAAGTTGCTCGGAAAATCGCAACAATAGGCATAGAGATGCCCCTGGTCCAGCGCGGTGACCACGGCGTCATCGTCGATGATGCCGGCGCGGGCGAAGTTGAGCAGGACGGCCCCCTTACGCAAGATGCGCAGACGCTCGGCGTTGATCATGTGGCGGGTTTGATCGGTCAGCGGGACGTGAAAGCTGACGAAATCAGAGCGCGAGAGCAGATCGTCGATGCCGAGCGCGGGCTGCACATCGCTGGCGAGCTGCCAGGCGCGCTGCACCGTGATGGTCGGGTCATAGCCGATGACGCGCATCCCGAGCGAGCGTGCGGCATTGGCCACCTTGACCCCGATCGCCCCGAGACCGATGACGCCCAGGGTCCGCCCCGGGAGCTCGAACCCGACGAACTGTTTCTTGCCAGCCTCGACCGCCTGATTGATGGTCGCGTCATCGCCCTGCAGCGCACGCGTGAAGAACATCGCCTGACCGATGTTGCGTGCCGCCATCAGCATGCCGGCGATCACCAGCTCCTTGACCGCGTTGGCGTTGGCCCCCGGGGCGTTGAAGACCGCCACGCCACGCGCGGTCATGGACGCGACCGGGACATTGTTGGTGCCGGCACCGGCGCGACCGATCGCCTTGACGGTCTCTGGAATCACCATCTCGTGCATCTTGGCCGAGCGCACCAGGATCGCGTCCGGATGGCTGATCTCGGAGGCGACCTCGTAGCGCTCACGCGGCAAGCGGTCGAGCCCGGCCACCGAAATATTGTTGAGTGTCTGTATCTTGAACATCAGTGTCGAACCATATGGAGGACTGGGGATGAGTGTTCGATCCGAGCGCCCGACTGGCGATCGTCAAGGCCACGACGAGCATGCCCGCCGCGCCTAGGCCCAGACCGCTCGGCGGCGTGTCACGCGATCCCCGGCTGGGAAACGCCGAGGATCGGCGCACGAGGCGCATTGGCTCGGCATCCTAGGCGACTCCGTGGCCGCGGGGGTGGCCATGACTCAACCGTAGCGGCGCTCGAAATCACGCATGAAGCTGACCAGCGCCTCGACGCCCTCCTCTGGCATGGCGTTGTAGATGCTCGCGCGCATCCCACCAACCGAGCGATGACCCTTCAAGGTGGTCAGGTTGGCCGCCTTGGCCTCCTTGAGGAAGGTCTCGTCGAGCGCGGGGTCGGCCAGCGTGAAGGGGACGTTCATCCAGGAGCGCGAGGCCGGCTCGACCGGGTTGTTGAAGAAGTCCGAACCATCGATCGCCTGATACAGACGCGTGGCCTTGCGCTCGTTGACCCGCGCCATGCCATCGAGTCCACCCGACTCCTTCAACCATTCGAACACCAACCCGGCGAGATACCAGGCATAGGTGGGTGGTGTGTTATACATCGAGTCATTGTCGGCCTGGACCCTGTAATCGAGCATGGTTGGCGTGCTGGGCAGGGCGCGGCCGAGTAGATCCTCGCGCACGATCACGATGGTCAGACCCGCCGGACCGATGTTCTTCTGGGCGCCGGCGTAGATGAGTCCGTAGCGCGCGACCTCGATCGGGCGCGAGAGGATCGTCGAGGACATGTCCGCGACCAAGGGGGTGTCGCTGGTCTCGGGGACATAGGGAAACTCGACACCCTCGATGGTCTCGTTGGGCGTGTAGTGCACATAGGCGGCATCGGGGCTCAAGGCAAGCTCGTCCTGGGTTGGCGCGCGGGTGAAGCGCTCGCCCTCGGTGCTCGCCACGACCTGGACCTGACCATAGCGGCGCGCCTCCGCGATCGCCTTCTTCGACCAGGAGCCGGTATTGAGATAATCGGCCTTGCCCCCCGAACCAAGCAGATTCAATGGGATCGCGGCAAACTGCATGGATGCCCCGCCCTGTAAAAAGAGCACCTTGTAGTTGGCCGGGATCTTCAACAGCTCGCGCAGATCCGCCTCGGCGCGCGCGGCGATGGCCATGAAGTCCTTGCCCCGGTGGCTCATCTCAGCGACGCACATGCCGCTGTCGCGCCACTCGAGCATCTCCTCGCGCGCCCTGATCAATACGGGCTCCGGCAACATCGCCGGACCCGCGCTGAAATTGTATACACGAGCCATTCTAGAATCTCCGTGATTCGATCATTCGGTTACTCGGTTATTCGATCGATCGGCGCCGCCATCGCACGATGCGCGATGGCGACGCCGATCGCGCTCATTCATCGGCCGCCGGGTCGGGATCGGGCTCGGCGTCCCCGCGCGGCTCGTCCACGCTCGTGTCATCCTCGGCGCGACCACCATTGACCTCCCTGTCAGCGTCCAGCGCGACGATCCGCTCCAGATAGCAGAGGCGCTCGCCTTCCCCCAGATTGATCAACTTCACCCCTTGAGCGCTGCGCCCGACGATCGGGACGCCGTCGACCGGCGTGCGGATCAGGGTTCCACCCTCGGTGATGAGCATGATCTCATCGCCTGGACGCACCAGCACGGCACCGACCTGGGGACCATTGCGCTCGGAGGTGCTGATGGCGATCACGCCCTTGGTGCCTCGACCCTTGGTCGGAAAATCCTCGACCCGGCTGCGCTTGCCATAGCCGCGCTCGGTCACGCTGAGCACGCTGCCGGGCTCCACCACCAGCAGCGAGATGACCCGCTGATCGGCTTCCAGCGAGACGCCACGCACCCCGTGCGCGGTCCGACCCATGGCACGCACCGCCTCCTCGTTGAAGCGCACCGCCTTGCCGGCCGAGGTGAAGAGCATCAGATCCTGCCTGCCATCGGTGATGGCCACGCCGATCAGATACTCGTCCTCGCGCAGATCGATGGCGATGATGCCGCGTGACAAGGGCCGCGAGAAATCCTCGAGCGGCGTCTTCTTGACCGTGCCAGCGCTGGTGGCCATGAAGACGAAGCCGCCGGAGGCGTAATCATGCACCGGCAGCACGGCATTGATCCGCTCTCCCGGATCGAGCGGCAGCAGATTGACCATCGGCCGGCCACGCGCGCCGCGCCCAGCCTGGGGCAGCTCGTAGACCTTGAGCCAATAGACCCGACCACGACTGGAGAAGCACAGCACGGTATCGCGCGAGTTGGCAACGAAGATCCGGTCGATGAAGTCTTCCTCCTTGAAGGAGGTCGCGCTCTTACCCTTGCCGCCACGACGCTGCGCCTGGTAATCGCTGATCGGATGGGCCTTGACATAGCCCTGGTGCGACATGGTGACCACAACCTCCTCGGGGACGATCATGTCTTCGAGTGTGAGGTCCGTGTGGTCGGTCTGGATCTCGGTGCGACGCGCGTCGCCGAACCGATCGCGCACGTCGACCAGCTCCTCGCGGATCACCGCCATGAGCCGCCGCGGATCGGAGAGGATCAGCAAGAGTGCGGCAATGGTGTCGAGGATCTCCTCGAGCTCGCTCATGATCTTGTCCTGCTCCAGCCCGGTCAGACGCTGGAGCTGAAGATCGAGGATCGCCCGTGCCTGGCGCTCGCTCAAGCGATAACCCTCGTCGCTCAAACCGAATCCAGCGGCGAGATCCTCCGGACGGGTCTGCTCCGCGCCAGCCCGCGCGAGCATCGAGACGAGCACGCCGGGCGGCCACGGCCGCGCCATGAGCCGCTCGCGCGCCTCGGCCGGACTCGCCGATGACTTGATCAGGACGATGACCTCATCGATGCTGGCCAAGGCGATGGCATAGCCCTCCAAGACATGGGCGCGTTCGCGTGCCTTGCGCAACTCGAAGAGCGTGCGACGCGTCACCACGTCGCGGCGATGCCGAATGAAATATTCCAGGATCTGCTTGAGATCGAGTGTGCGCGGCTGGCCGTCGACCAAGGCGACCATGTTGATCCCGAAGACCTGCTGCATCTGGGTGTGCTGGAAGAGATTGGCCAGCAAGACCTCGGCATAGGTGTCGCGCTTGAGCTCGATGACGATGCGCATGCCATCCTTGTCAGATTCGTCGCGCAGACCATCCGGCGCGATGCCCTCGAGCTTTTTCTCCTTGACCAACTCGGCGATGCGCTCCAAGAGTCGCGCCTTGTTGACCTGGTACGGCAGCTCGGTGACCACGATCGCCTCGCGCCCGCTGCGCGGTTGCACCTCGACCTGGGTCCGGGCGCGGATCACCGCGCGGCCGCGCCCGGTGCGATAGGCCTCGCGGATCCCGCGCACGCCGTTGATGATCGCCGCGGTGGGAAAGTCGGGTCCCGGAACCAGCTCCATCAGGGCCTCGATCGAGACCACGGGATCATCGATGATGGCCAAACAGGCGTCGACGATCTCGCCGAGATTATGCGGCGGGATGTTGGTCGCCATGCCGACCGCAATCCCAGAGGAGCCATTGACGAGCAGATTGGGGAAGCGTGCGGGCAGGACCGTCGGCTCCTGCTCGGTATTGTCATAGTTGGGCGCGAAATCGACCGTTTCCTTGTCGAGGTCATCGAGCAGCGCCTCGGCGATGCGCGCCATCCGCACCTCGGTGTAACGCATCGCCGCGGGAGGGTCGCCATCGACCGAGTTATGGACGAAGACACCACAGGCCAACAGGAAGTTGTGATGATGATCGACCGTGATGTCGTAGGTGTCCGCGCGCGCTCTGAGGCGGCGCTGACTGACGACCCGCCGAGCGTCGCCACTGGCGACTCGTTCAGGCACGACCGCGGAGACCGAGGGCACCGCGAGTGCCATCCCGCCCCCCGTCATCAGTCGATCATCCGGCGTCAAGTCCCGCGCCTCCTTGTAGGTGCCATCGCAGAGCATGAACCGATGATCGGGCGTGCAACGCACCAGGGCCCCGGAGTCCAGGGTGAGCTCGAGCAGCTCGGCGTTGGGGCGCGTCATGCGCGCATGACGTCCCTCGGCGATGACGATCTGACCACTGCGATCGACCGCGTAGACCTGGAAGGTCGCGTTGGCTGGCAGTCGTGACAGCTCGGCGAAGGTCTTCTCGCCGCCATCGGCGAGCCGGATGGCCGTCTCGGCGGTGAAGCAACCGAAGTTGCCCTGCCCATCGACAAGCAGACAACGCATCGAGAAGCGTTGCGCCATGCGCACCATGGTGTCGTAGATGGCGGCATCGCCATGGGGGTGATACTTACCCATGACATCACCGACCACACGGGCCGACTTGCGGTAGGGACGGTTCCAGACGTTGCCCTGTTCGTTCATCGAGAAGAGCACGCGGCGGTGAACCGGCTTCAAGCCATCGCGGACATCCGGGAGTGCCCGTCCCACGATCACGCTCATGGCGTAATCGAGATAGGACTGACGCATCTCGTCCTCGAGATTGATAGGCAGGACTTCTCTGGCAAAATCTGGCATGGGATTCAGTCGACCGCGGGTGGGAGGGCAAAGACCGGTCTATCGACCAATGTCAGGCCCTGTCATGCAACCGACCAAGTTTAGCATGTCGAGCCGGGTTCACCCATTGTCACGCATGCATCGACGCACACCAACGCGTGCCCGCGGCGGGCGCATGACTCGACCGGGTGCGCTTGAGCACGGTGGTGGATCAGTCCAACCGCCTCGACCCTGCTGGCGAGGGGGTCGATGCACTGGTGCAGCAGTTTCTCGAGGAAGGAGGCCGGGAGATGCCCGCGGCGAAAAAATAAATCGTGTACATCCATGACCGATTCGACGCCACCAGCTTCAACCTGCGAAAGGATCAGGGTACACTGCTCGTCACGTCGGCTGGGCCCAACACCGAGACAGCCCGTTTTGGCACCCAGGCCCGCTCGCCAGGCATGAGGAATCGCTGACCTTTCAATGGGGTGATCTGGATCGCCTCGATCCGGTAATACCAGAGGAATGACCCCAGGATGTGGACATCATGATCCTCGGAACGACCAAAGGGACCAATCAACATCAATCTGCCAGACAAGCGAGGGCGATCTCGGCGCATAAGACGCGGTCCCCGAGGCTCCTTTAGTGTTGCGAATGACCAATGCATTGACGCCTCAGCGGGATGAAGGAGATGAATGAATTTCGGCTCAAAAAGTCAGACAGATCAGCGGCCGTGCCCTGGAAAGCCCTGGAGACCTTCAGCGCGAACCGACCTCATCGCTGATAGTCTAGTCGAGCCACACCCCAGCACGAGCACTCCATCCTGACAGAACCTGCCGCGCGCCGAATTCAATCGAAATCACGATCGGTCGTTGACAGGGCTCCACTCGTCCAGGGACGCTGATCTGCTGATGTCGGCGGTTTCGATCATCGGATCGAGGTTGGACGCGATGACCAGAAAAGAATGTGCGGCGGGCTCGATCAGCGGCTTGAGCTGACCCTGAGCGTCAGTCATCCATCTGGCTGCCGCGCCCGCTCGGACATGGCGCCCCGGCTGCACCAATCTTGGTGCCTGTTTGCCTGAGCGCCTGAGACCCTCAAGCGATGCGTTGGATATTCTCCAGCGGCAGTGTCACGCACACCTCGCGGTGGAGCAGCTCGATCAGGAGCTGAACGCGCTGTTCACCCTGATGGGCCTTGAAGATGGCGTCGATCCCGTGAAAGGGTCCGGCGATGATCTGCACTGGCTCTCCGACCTCCAGCACCGGCTGACTGGCGAGCCCCTCGGCGCGGCGGCGAATCTCATCGATCAGCGCATCCGGCACCGGGAGTGGTTCCTGTCCGAACGAAACCAGTCGCGCGACGCCACGCGTGGAGCGCAGCGGATACCAATTGTCGACCCAGCGTTGCAACAGGATGAAGAGATAGTTCGGGAACAGCGACTCTTCGACGAGCACCCGGCGCCCGCGCCGCACGCGCTCGACCTGCATGCGTGGATGAAAGACCTGGTAGCCTTGTTGGGCGAGGTTCAACTCGGCTCGCTCGGCCTGACGGGGCCGAGATTGCACCAGATACCAGCGCGGCACGGACGTGGCCGCTTCAGCGTCGATCTCTGTGGTCATGTCAGCTCTCCTCGGTCCACCCGCCGATCCTCATGGATGAAGACCCGAGCCGAATCGGAGCCTGCGCAATCCGCGGACTCAGGCTTGGGTTTCACCCTTTTCGACCATGTGAAGTAGCGTCCGATTCCGGCGCGAATTCTTGCGATGGAACTTGGGTGCCTGGATCAAGGCGGCCAACACGAGCAGAAAGACCACAACCGCCGCGACCAGCAGGATGAGTGGCTCCATCTGTGTCATCTGCCCGACCAGACCAATGATGGCAAAGAGTACGGCCATCGTCAGCAGAAGGAGGAGTGCCTTGCGGTTGCTTCCGAGACAGCGCGAGAGGATATGATGGAGATGGCCGCGATCGGCACTGAAGGGTGAGCGCCGTTTGAGAATGCGCCGCCCCATGACGGTCAAGGTATCGATCAAAGGGATGGCAACCAACCAGATGGCGGCGGCTGGCTCCAGTGTCGATGGCCTTTGCGTGGCACTGACCAGCATCCAGACCACGAGGTATCCCAGGAGCAGACTTCCTGAATCGCCCAGGAAGACACGGCCGCCATGGTACCCGAAGAGCCCGAGATTCAAGATCAGGTAAGGGATGGTGGCCGCGATGGTCGCGACCATCAGGAATGATTCGGGGTTGGGGCCAGGTGAGAGGAACAGCAGGCTGCACAGCGCAACCAGTGCGATCCCGCCGGCAAGTCCATCGATGCCGTCGATCATGTTGAAGGCATTGATGACGCCAACCATGGCGAAGACCGTGAAAGGGATTGCCAACAGGCCCAGCTCGAGCTCGCCGAACCCGAACAGATCACCGAGCGAATCCAGTTTGAGATCGGTCCCCAGGGTCAAGATGAGCACGGCGACGACCTGCGCCACTAGACGGGCACGCGCGCCCAGTCCTAAGAGATCGTCCAAGATGCCGACCACCACCAGCAGGGCCGCGCCAGCCAGTCCGAATAGGAGTGTGTCCGTGATCGGTAGGGTGACCAGGATGGACACCACCAAGCCGGTGAACACGGAGATTCCACCGACCACGGGCACCGGCACCCGGTGCTGCTTGCGACGCTCATGCGGATGATCGAGCAGACCCAACCGGGGCGCGATCGGCATGAGCAGTCGCAGCGTGAGTAGACTCGTCAGGAACGCCCAAATCACATCCAACCCCACTGTGTTTCCAATGCCTTCCTACACGTGATCCCTGACCCTTATTCATCCTGACCAAGCAGAATGGCAACAGATGAGTATAGAGTATCTCGCTGACAAAAAGACACTGGGCTTTCCAACGAAATATTACGCAACCTTATCCTTCCAGCCCGCTCCTCCAGAACGGAGGGCCGAAATCTCGCCAATCCAGAGGCCCCGACGCCCAGGGGAGTCGGGGCGTCCTCGCCCCGAGGAAGGACAATTGCGATGACGATCCCGAGGCAGGGCGCGCTCATGCGGGCCGGGCTTCGAGCGGGCTTGATGGTCCGGGTCGGTCCTCACTCGGGGCCTGGAGGCCCCGACTCCTCTGGGACCTCGAGGCACCGACGCCCAGGGGAGTCGGGGCGTCCTCGCCCCGAGGAAGGACAATTGCGATGCCGATCCCGAGTCAGGGCGCGCTCATGCGGGCCGGGCTTCGAGCGGGCTTGATGGTCCGGGTCGGTCCTCACTCGGGGCCTGGAGGCCCCGACTCCTCTGGGGCCTCGAGGCACCGACGCCCAGGGGAGTCGGGGCGTCCTCGCCCCGAGAAAGGACAGTTGCGATGACGGTCCCGAGGCAAGGCGCGCTCATGCGGGCCGGGCTTCGAGCGGGCTTGATGGTCCGGGTCGGTCCTCACTCGGGGCCTGGAGGCCCCGACTCCTCTGGGGAGGCGCTGATTAATTTCAGAATCGGGACGGTAGCCCATCGCAAGTAGCTGATATTGCACATCCCGATCCAGCGGGATCCGAATATTTCAGCGTTTCCCTAGGGCCTGAAGGCCCCGGCGCGGCTTCGGGCGGAAACCATGCAAGGCTCAGCGCTTTCGGAGGCTGATGAGGCTTTTGAGGCTTTTGAGGCTTTGAGCTTGAATCAAGCGTGGCTCCTCTCCCGTGCTCAACGGCGTTAGACCGTTGAGCACGGGGCGATCCGGCAAACTGGGATCGGGATCGCGGATCAGGCCATCCACCAAAGCGTGAATGCGGGATCGAGATTCAGACTGACTGGTTTCTCACCCAACCAAGGCCTATCTTGAAGACGACTGCGTGCGGCATACATGCGAAGCGAGATCAGGATATCGCTTCGCTTTCATCAAGGGCGCACTGCCCCGATGAGTCTCGAACAACGATCAGATCCGAATCAAGCGGTCTCTGGGGTCGGGACGACCGGTACTGGCTCCTCGTTGGGCGTGACGTCTTGAGCCGGAGCGGCTTCCTCGACAGCTGGCGCGGCCTCTTCGACCGGAGCAGCCCCTTCAACGGCTGGCGCGGCCTCGACGGCCGGGGCGGCTTCTTCGGCGGCTGGCGCGGCCTCGACGGCCGGGGCGGCTTCTTCGGCGGCCGGCGCGGCCTCGACGGCCGGTGCGGCTTCTTCGGCAGCCGGCGCGGCCTCGACGGCCGGTGCGGCTTCTTCGGCAGCCGGCGCGGCCTCTACGGCCGGAGCAGCCTCTTCAACGACCGGCGCGGCCTCTTCGACGACCGGCGCGGCCTCTACGGCCGGAGCAGCCTCTTCAACGACCGGCGCGGCTTCTTCGGCAGCCGGAGCGGCCTCCTCAACGACCGGGGCAGCCTCTTCAACGACCGGCGCGGCCTCTTCGACGACCGGTGCCTTGCCAGAATCCCACGCGCGATCCGGAAGCGAGAAGGCGTAGAGATGGACAGCCAAGGCGATGACGAGCACGGCGATGAGGATTGGAATCAACCAGACAGCGGGGTTGACGACCAGCCAGATTCGATAGTCATGATCGCGCGGACTGTAACCGAAAACGTTGCTCAGGGCCTGTTTGATGGAATCCACGGAAGTTGACCTCCTCGGTTAGAACCAGGGGTTGCTCGCAATCACGAACAGGTGGACAAGCGCCGCGATCCCAACGAACGCGGTGTAGGTCACCTTGAATTGCTCGTGAAACTCTCTCGCCTGCTGCTCGGTGAGCCCGGACAGGCTTGCCGATTGTGTGGTGGTGGCGGCGGCGGTCTTCGTCTGCGCGCGCGCCTTACCGCCGGTTGATGCGCCGGGAGTTCGCTGTTCAGCCATCGGATTGGCCTCCATAAGGTGTTGCCGGGGTCGCCGCTGTGGGTGTCTGCGACGCAAGAATATGTGGCGAAGACCGCTTGGGAGCTCGGCGACCTGATCCGCCACGACCAAATCCCACGGGATCCCAAAGGGATCCTCGTGTCATATTAGCTTGACGCTTAGTAATGTCAACTTAATTTGACACTTGCTGCTGTGGGCGCGCGCCTGTGGGCATCCTGTCCTCGCGCTGGTGACGATCCTGCTGCAGTGCATGCGCCGCGATTCGACGAATCCGCTCGACCATCGACGCCAGGCCATTGCGCCGCGCCATGCTGAGCTGCTCATCGAGCCCGATCCGTTTGAAGAAGGTGGCGATGTCGAACGCGAGGATGGCCGTAGCCGTCTGACCTGAATAGAGTTGCTGCAGGATCGCGATGAGCCCGCGCACCAGATTCGAATCACTGTCGGCGGCCAGCTCGATCACCCCGTCGGAATCCGGGCGGAGCCGCGCCACCAGATAGACACGGCTTTGACACCCCGGGACGAGACGCTCGGGGGTCTTGAGTGACTCGGGCAGCACGGGCAGACGCTCGCCGAGATCGATGATCTGCTGATGTCGCATCGGCCAATCAGGCAACAGATCGAAGACCTCGGCGATCGCCTCGGCCGCGGCCTCGGGGGAGTCCGCCGCCGCCACCGCGTAGCCGATCGACTCGGACACTAGCGCCGCGGTGCTCGCCGGCGCCGACTTGGGGGCGCTCGCGCCGGCCGCGCGGGGGCGCGCCGCGGCGATGATCTCGGTCAGTGCATCACCCAGTCGATCGATCTCGGCCGGATCATTGTAGATGGCGAAGGAGGCGCGCGCGGTCGAGGCAACCCCCATTCGATCCATCAGTGGTTGGCAGCAATGATGACCGGTGCGGATGCAGATGCCGCGCAGGTCGAGCTGCATCCCGATGTCCAGCGTGCCGATCGGCAGATCGACCGGAATCCAGGAGACGAGCGCGCCCTTGTGTGCCGCGCTGCTCTTGATCGCGATCCCCTCGATCGCCGACAGGCGCGCGGTGGCCTGGCGCAGCAGCTGCTGCTCGTGCGCGCCGATCCGCTCCAAGCCGACCGTCTCAAGCCACTCGATCGCGGCCGCCAGACCGATCGCGCCGGCGATGTGTGGCGTCCCGGCCTCGAACTTGTTCGGCAAGGCGGCATAGGTGGTCTTCTCGAAGGTCACCTGCTCGATCATGTCACCCCCGCCCTGGTAGGGGGGCATGGCCTCGAGCAGATGGCGTTTGCCGTAGAGCACCCCGATCCCAGTCGGCCCATAGAGCTTGTGACCCGAGAAGGCATAGAAATCGGCATCGAGCGCTTGCACGTCGGTCACGCCGTGAGCCACCCATTGGGCGCCATCGATCAGCGTCACGGCACCCGCGGCATGCGCCTCGGCGATGATCTCGGCCACCGGGTTGATGGTCCCAAGTGCATTGGAAACCTGATTGACCGCGACCAGTCGGGTGCGCGATGAAAGTAGACGGCGATACTCATCCAACCGCAGCTCGCCCCGCTCATTGCTTGGGATGACGCGGATCCGAGCGCCTGTGGCCTCGCAGATCATCTGCCAGGGCACGATGTTGGAGTGATGCTCGAGCACCGAGAGGATGATCTCGTCGCCTGGACGCAGATTGGCCCTGCCCCAACAGGCCGCGACCAGATTGATGGATTCCGTGGTCCCGCGGGTGAAGAGACACTCGGCCGGCTCGGCGGCGTGGATGAAATGGGCGACCACCTCACGGGCATAGTCATGCATGCGCGTGGCGTTGCGTGAGAGCTGATAGACGCCGCGATGGATGTTGGCGTGATATTGCTGATGGTAGTCGCTGACCGCCTGGATGACCTTCAATGGCTGCTGGGTGCTGGCCGCATTGTCCAGATAGGCGAGCGGCTGACCATGCACGCGGGTCTTCAGGATCGGAAACTGGGCCCGTACAGCCGACAGATCGAAGGGCGTGGCGGGGACGGGCGTGGGGGAGAGTCGCGGTGTCATCGTGTTCTAAAGCACCCGAATGTGGGCATAGATGTCGAGATAGTGGTGGGCCGGTCGGCGCCAGGAATGGTCGATCCGCATGCCATTGACGCGCAACTGGCGGAAATAGGCCGGATGGTCGCGCCATAGACCCAAGGCCCGCTCGAGCGCGGCCGCGCAGGCCTCCTCGGTCAGGTCATCGAAGAGATAGCCGGTGCGCTCGCTGAATGGACGTGTCGAATAGTTGGCATCGACGATGGTATCGGCCAGTCCACCGACTCGTCGCGCAATCGGCACCACACCGTATTTCATGGCGATCATCTGGGTCAGACCACAGGGTTCATAGACGCTGGGGATCAGGATCATATCCCCGCCCCCGTACATGAGATGGGCGAGCTGCTCATCATACGCAAGGACCAGCCGGCAATCCGGATGCTCGGCCGTGGCCGCCTGCAGCTGGCGAAACTGCTCGGCGATGCGCTCATCGAGTGCGCTTCCGAGCAAGACGACCTGTCCGCCGTGTGCCAGCACGTATTGAATGCCGAAGCGGATCAAATGGACGCCCTTCTGATGGTCGAGACGGGAGACCAGGATCAGGATCGGCTTGTCCGACTCGGCCAGTCCGAAGCGCTGTCGCAGCGCACGGCGACTTGCCAGCTTGGCCGGGAGCCGATCCTGATCGAAGGGCGCGGGAAGGTGTGGGTCGCTCGCCGGGCTCCACACCGTCTCATCGATCCCATTGAGCACACCAGCAAATTTCTCGTCGTAATGGCGCAAGAGCGCTTGCAGACCCATCCCCTGCTCGGTGTGCTGGACCTCCCAGGCATAACGTGGCGAGACCGTGTTGACGAAGTTGGAATAGACGATCCCACCTTTCATGAGGTTCGCCAGCCGTGGATTGGCTGGATCCTGAAGACGATCGGGGGTCATCACCCGTGCCGGGTCCAGACCGACCTGACGCAGGATCACCTCCTCGACGAGTCCCTGATAACCCACGTTGTGCAGGCTGTAACAGACCCGCGCGCGCGCCAGTGCCGCGCCCCAATCCTGCTCGAACAATAGGACCGGCACCAGCGCCGTTTGCCAATCGTGACCATGGATGATATCAGGTGGCTCGGCGCGGCGGCGCAGATAGGCGAGCGCGGCCTGACAGAAGACGGCGAAGCGCGCAGCGTCGTCAGCCTCGCCATAGATGCGGCCGCGCTGGAAGAATCGCTGTGGCGAGTCGACGTCGAGAAAGACGCAGCGGATCCCGTCGACCAGACCGACATCGACCCGACCCGGCAAATACTGATCGAAATGGGCGACCGCCAGATCGCTGTAGAGCCGACGCCGCTCGGTCACCAGGTCATGGCGCAAGGCATCATAGGCCGGCAGGATGATCTCAACGTCCTGACCGAGCGCGATCAGCTCGCGTGACAGACCATGCACCACGTCGCCAAGCCCGCCGGCCTTGGCGATCGGTGCACACTCGGCACTGACCATGACGATGCGCATCGGCTCATTCATCCCCACGGGCGCGAGCAGCCGCCAGGGGTCGCCCATGTCGAAAGAGCCAAGGATGATCGCTGTGTCTCTCGTTCATTCGGGGGTCACGCCGACCGGATCCAGTCAGTGGATCTATGGATCGAGCAGCGCGCGCTCGGGCAGCCGTGGTGGATGGGCCGCGAGCGCGCGTCTGAGCAGATCCGGGTCATCGACTCGGATGACGAGATGGAAGCGCCCGCCCGGCCCGACCCGGTAAGGCCAACCAAAGAGGTCGATCTCCATGCCAGGCGGGGCCTGCCCATTGAGATGCAGCTCAGCCTCGAGGATCGGCCCGACGGCACCAGGGGCTGGTTGACCGTAGACCAATGGCGGCATCACCGCCCCGAGCGCGGGTTGGCGCCCCGACTCGGCCTGCGCACCAGTATCCGACCCATGGTCCGGCACGGGCGCCTGCACGCCCCGATCCGCTGGCGCATGCTGCGCGACGGGCATGGGCTCGGCGCCCTGCCCCGCGGCCACGCGCGGCGTCGCGTCGGCGGCATCCAGTCCCGCTGACGGGGCGTGCGCCGTGGGCGCGAGCGCGTGATCCTGCACGGCATGCACCGGCTCGGCCGCGCGCGGCAGTGGACGCGCCGCCAAGCGCAGGCCCACCCGCGCCGCATGATCCACCGCGTTGGAGCGGGCGAGGAGGATCCAGCCCCCGGCCTGATCGCTCAGACCCAGCTCGGCGTCGTAGCGGGCCGTGTGTGGATCGACCCGAAACCCCTGATCACCAGCGCCCCCCGCACCCACCAGACGGATCCCGATCTCACCCGCCGGCTCGCTGCCCTGGGCATTGCGGCGGCGCAGGCGCAGCACCGGCCGCGGGCGCTGGCCGCCGGGTTGAAATCCGGCCGCGGCGCGCATCAGGTCAGCCCCGGTCAGCCGCCAAAAAGCCCGCAGCTCGCCGGCCTCGCCGTCCACCAGAACCAGCCCAGTCCCACCGTTGAGCAGCGGGAAGCGTGGGATGAGCTCAGGTGTCGCAAGCGCCAGATCGGGCGGCACGGCCGCGTCCGACGCATCCGCGGCGGGGCGTCGGTCACGCGGCTCGACGCGCGACTCCAGGCGCCGGATGCGATCGCTCTCCTGGCTTGCGCCAAGCTGCGGATTGGTATCGATCTCACATCCCCCGTTTCGGCTCGCGCACTCGTCACGCGACCATGACCCCTTTAGACGATCCGTTGCGCCCCACCCGACTCCAGCGCGTCGAGCGCGGCCGTGGCGACACTGGTGCGGTGGTAGAGCTGCGGCAGCCAGGTCTCGCCCCAGACGAGAAAGCAACTGGTTTGCGCCTCCAGGATCAAGTCACGCGCCCGCGCCAGCGGCCCATCGGGCGCGCCCGGACCGCCAAGCCGGCGCACCAGATCCCAATAGCGCGCGCTCAGGTGCTGCAGCTCGGCGACCGCACCTTGCTGCGCGGCGCTCCCCGCCCAGCGCGACAGATCCACGCCAGAGGCCGAGCCGACGTTCCAAGCACCGCTCTGGACCCGCGCATGCGCGCTCGCCCGCACCTGACCAAGATAGTCGCTCAAGCGCACCAACTCGATCGGAAGGGTCCCAGCCGCGATGCGCTCGACATAGGGCGCGAAAAAATGCCCGAAGAAGCCAGACGCCTCATGGGTCTGACGAAACCAGCCGCCATTCTCGCCGTCACACCAGGTGGTCGCCAGACGTCTCTCGTGCGGGCGCGCCGAGCGCGACACCCGCGCAGTGAGCTCAGCGCTGAGCCAATCCGGATCGAAGCCACTCTCCTGCGCATCGGACAGGGCGCGATCGCGCGGTACGATCGTGATGCAGACCCCTTCGTGACAGGCCAGATAGGGCCTGAAGCCATCATTGATCCCGTCGCTCGGGCGGACATGGACGGCGTCGACGATGACATAGTCATACCCGGCCTGGACGAGCGCTGGGATCATGGTCATGGTGAAGGCGAGCTCGGGTGGCCAGAAGCCACTCGGCACGCGGCCGAGCGCACGGGTCAGGATCGCGCGGCCGCGCGCGATCTGCTCGGACCAATCCGCCCGCGCGATCAGTGGAAAAATCGGGTAATAGTGGCCGGTTGCGATCAGCTCGATGTTCTCGGCCGCGCGGTAGGCGGCGAGCATCGCTGGAATGTCGACGATGTGGCGAAAGCGATCCACCACCACCGGATCGAGCAGCTGCTCGAGCAGCACCCCGGAAAAACTCACGTGCAGGCAGGCCACGTCGCGATAACGCAACGCATAACGGGGGATCCGCTCGTAGCAGCGGATGACCTGCTCGGCCTCCCACGGGTTGACCTCCATGAGGAGTCGCAGATTTCCCGGCGGCTGATGCAGATTCAACCCTAGAGCATGATGGATCGCGTTCACACCCATGGCCATACCGATCGTGCGCGAGTTTTCGATTGCGGTCTCGCCGAGACTGACGACGCGACGCCGTTGCGAATACTTCGAACTCCATCATGATAGCCGATCGGCGCCCCCGGGAATGCCCGGCGATGGCTCACCGACCCTCCATGACCTGGATGCTGCGCGGGCGCAGCAGGACCGTCGGGGTCTGGATCGGGGACTGATCATCGGGCCGGATGAGGTCGGTCGGACTGGCCCGCCCGGTATCCACCGCGAGCGACCAGGTTTGCCCCTGGATGCTCGGCAGCTCGAAGCGCCGCGCCTCGGTGTCCATGTTGATCAGCACGTGCAACCGCGCCTCGCGCGGCTGCCCCGAGCTCAGGGTGAAGGCCAGGACATGGCTCTGCGGATCGTCCCAGCAGGGCTCATGCAGACGGGTGCCATGCCAGCTGATATCTGGCAATGTCTGACCCTCGCGCGCCTGTCCCATCAAGAAATGGCGTCGCCGCAGGCTCGGGTGACGTTTGCGCAGTGCGATCAGCCCGCGCACGAAGCGCAGCATGTCGGCATTGCGCTCGACCAGTGACCAATCCAACCAACCCAGCGCGTTGTCTTGACACCAGACATTGTTGTTCCCACCTTGGGTGCGCAGGAGCTCGTCACCCGCCAACAGCATCGGGATCCCTTGACTGAGGAGCAACAGGGTCAGCAGATTCTTGGCCTGGCGACGGCGCAAGGCGAGCACCGCCGGATCGTCAGTCGGACCCTCGAGGCCGCAATTCCAGCTCAGATGATCATTGGTGCCATCACGATTGTCCTCGCGGTTGGCATGATTGTCCTTGTCGCTGTAGGAGACCAGATCCCACAGCGTGAAGCCATCGTGACAGGTGACGAAGTTCACGCTGTTGATCGGCAGACGCAGATTGGCCTGATAGAGATCGCTGCTGCCGGCGAGCCGGGTCGCGATCTCGGGGACCAGACCGGGATCGCCGCGCACGAAGCGGCGCAGACTGTCGCGATAGAGACCGTTCCATTCCATCCAGCGATAGCCGGGGAAGCTGCCGACCTGATAGAGACCCGCGGCGTCCCAGGCCTCGGCGATGATGCGCGTGGCCGAGAGTGTATCGGACAGCTCGATCCCCCAGAGGACCGGCGGGTGGGCCAGCGGTCGACCATCGCCATCCCGGGCCATGGCGCTGGCCAAATCGAAGCGAAAGCCATCCACGTGCATCTCGCGCACCCAGTATTCGAGGGCATCGAGGATGAAGCGCGCGACGAATGGATGATTGGCGTTGACCGTGTTGCCACAGCCCGTGAAATCGAGATAGATGCGCTTGTCGAGCGCGTCCAGGCAGTAAAAGGTCTCGTTGGCGAAACCCTTGAAGCTCATGATGGGTCCGCCGTCACCACCCTCGCTGGTGTGGTTGAACACCACATCGAGGATCACCCCGATTCCGGCCCGGTGCAACGCCTTGACCATGTCGCGAAATTCGCGCCGATGGGTGGCCTGCTCGGGGGTGACGCAATACCCCGGATGCGGCGAGAAGAAGCCGAAACTGCTGTAACCCCAGAAGTTGCGCAGACCGGCCTCCCAGACCCGCGGCGGGACGTCCTGCTCATCGAAGGCCATGATCGGCATCAGCTCGATATGGGTGATCCCGAGGTCGCGCAGATAGGGGATCTTCTCGATCAGCCCCAGAAAGGTCCCCGGATGGCGCACCCCCGAGCTGGGATGGCGTGTAAAGCCGCCGACATGCAGCTCGTAGATGATGGTCTGCTCGGACGGCTGACGCAGGGGCGTGTCTCCTTCCCAGTCGTATTCCTCGGCCAAGACCAGCGCCCGCGGCGAGTCATGCGGTCTGACCCCTTCGCGCAGCCGCCGCCAGCGATCCCAGGGGCCGAGGTTGATGGCGCGCGCCCAGGGGTCGACGAGCTCGACCTGGTCGTCGAACAGCCAGCCGTGCGTGCTCGGGTCGCGCGGACCACGCATGCGCCAGGTGTAATGGGTGCCTGGCGGCAGGTCGACCACCAAGACATGCCAAGAGAAGAAGGTGTGATTGATCTCCGGGTCCAGACGGATGATCTGAAAGGGCTCCGCGCTATCCGCCGCGGCATAGAGCAAGAGCTCGGCACCAGTGGCATGACGACTGTAGACGGAAAAGTTGACCCCATCGTCCTCGAGGCTCGCACCCAGCGGATAGCGCCGACCGGGCAGGGTCTGATAGGGTTCTCGAACGGCTGGCATGGCGGGCTTGACCAGGGTCGTGACAAAGGGGACGGACGAGATCGAGGATCTCTCGGCACATGCGAATCGGATCCTAGGATAACACGCGCGCCCCCTCGCCTGCCCGGTCCGCAAACCGTGGGTCGACTCGGGGCGCCAAAATGCCCTCATCCCTTGCGGCCAAGAGGCACCGACTCCAGCGCTGCCTGCAAGCTTGTGCAAGGTTTCATCACGGGTATGACGTCGCCTTTGCTGGTATGTTTTGGCCCTATGTCGTGTTGTTTTGACTCGTCAAGCGATCGCTCGCGCTCGACCCTGACTGGCGCAAGTGGCGGGGCATCCACCCGAACCAGCGGCCTTGCAACCTCCCGCTCTGTGTTCATCGTCCGCCCCCTCACCCACGAACACCTGGAACCTGGACACGACTGCGCCATTCCTGATCACTCGCCCCCCTTGGTCATGGAGATCGAAGCAAGTGACACGCCATCATGACCCGTGCTCGCCAGCGGTCCCCGACTGTCGCGAGGATGACAGCATGCCCACTGCGACTCGATCCGAACGCGGCGGCAGGGATGCCGTGCAGGAAACAGCCACGCGATCCACATGCCCCATGGATCGGATCGACACGACCCCGTCGGGAGGGTGTCGCGCATCGATCGAGCCTAGGCATGTCGCACTGTCAGCCGCCACGCTCGAGTCCTGGCAAGAGATCGTCGATCTCATCGCGCAAGTGGCGGGGGTGCGCGCCTGTCTCGTCATGCGCGTGCGCGAGGATGACATCGAGGTGTGCGTGGCCAGTCAAGACGCGGCCAATCCTTACCAGGTCGGCGCGCGCGAGCCGCTGCTCGGCTCCGGTCTCTACTGTGAGCAGGTCATCGCAAGCGGGACACTGCTGCATGTGGCGGATGCCACCAGCTCGCCCCACTGGCGGGACAATCCAGACCACCGCAAGCATGGCCTGATCGCCTACGTGGGGCTCCCCATCCGCCTCGGCTCGGGCCAGCTGTTTGGCACCCTCTGCATGCTCCATGATCGGCCCTACCCGGATTCGGGCATGGTCACCCGGCTGATGGAAAAGCTGCGCGACCTGATCGAGAGTCATCTCAGGCTCGATGAGCGTCTCTGGCTGCTCGAGCAATTGACCGGCGACTCGCTCCTCGCCCGCCTGCTCGACACCCTGCCGGTCGCGATCGCCGCCTCCGAGCGCCGTCCAGACGGACGGGTGCTCTACGTCAACGCGCAATTCACACGCACCTTCGGCTATGCACTGGATGAAATGCCGACACTCGCGCAATGGACCCAGGACGCCAATCTGGACCCAAGGCAGCACCCGGTGGCGACGACACCCGTGCTCGCGGCACTCATGCCAGGCGCCACCCCGGCCGGTACCAACCAATCCAGGAATCTGCGTGTCAGGTGCAAGGACGGCGCCTGGCGCGAGATCCTCATCAACACCACGGTGAGCGAGTCGCTGCGCCTGATCGCCTTCATCGAGGTCTCCGAGCACACACCGACCGCAGCGGCACCGGTGAGCGCCGGAGATGAGATCGCGCGGGCCATGCACGAATTGCTGGCCGACACAAAACACGTTTTAATGACCCCGCTGCACGCCATCCTCGGCTTTACCGAGATGCTCGAGCGCATGGATGAGCACGGCGACATGGCCACGGCCGCCACCGCTGAGCGTCGCCGCGAGCTGCTCGCCATCGTGCGCCGCAATGGTCAGCAATTGCTCGATCTGGTCAAGAGCATCCTGGATCTCGGCAGGCTGGAGCATGGCTGCCAGCACCCGGCCAAGCAGACGACCGACCTACACCGTCTGTTGAGGGATTGCGCCGCGCCCCTCGCGCCCCTCGCACGCGCCAGGGGCCTGACATTCGATCTGTTGCTGGACGCCAACCTGCCGGCCGCGGTCCAGGTGGATCGGCAACGGCTGGCACAGATCCTCAACCGGCTGCTCGACGATGCCATCCGACTGACCCCAGCGGGCAAGGTGCTGCTCACCGCGAACGCCAGCCCGGATCCAGACGCGAATGATCGGGTGGCATTGCGTTTCACCATCACGGATACCGATACCGCCGATCAGGCCCCGTCCCTCGAGCCAGTGCGCAAGTGCGGTCTCGACGCTGGCGCCCCAGCCGCCAGTGGCAGCCGTCTCGGGCTCCCGATCAGTCGCCGGCTGGCGCGTGTCATGGGCGGCGACATCACGCTGATCGACACCCCCGGGCGCGGGAATTCAGTTCGTCCTGACCCTGCCGGCGACGCTGGCGAGCCGCTCGCGGCGCGCGCTCGACCGCAGCGAGGCCCACGAGAGCAGGCCCGTCAAAACGCCCCGATTCACGTCCTCCGCATGATCACCGGCGATACATGTGCGCCTGGATCGCGTCGGTGGCCAACCGCTCGCCATGGCGACGCACACCCAGGCGCTCCAAGATGCTAGGATAGTCTCCGCTGATTCGCGGATCCTGGTCTCATGAGCTCCCCAAGTAAGATCATCATCGTCGAGGACGATCTTGTGATGGCGCGCGCCATCACCCGCCATCTGACGCGCGAAGGCTATGTGGTCGCCATCGCCTCCAATGGGATCGAGCTCAACCGAATGCTCGCCAAGGATGACGCGGATCTGGTGCTCCTGGATCTCAATCTCGGGGACGAGGATGGCATGTGCCTGGCCCGCGAATTGGTCGACACCAGTGCCGCGGCCATCATCATCGTGACCGGCCGCCAGGAGGTGCAGGATTGCATCGAGGCGCTGGACATCGGGGCCGATGATTACATGACCAAGCCCTTCGTGATGGAGGAACTGCTGGCACGCATCCGCGCGGCACTGCGACGACGGGGCTCGCTCATGCACTCGCCCGAGCCGATCGCGCTCGGCATCTTCCTGCTCGACCCGGTGCTTGCCGAATTGATCGATCGCGAGCAGGACATCCGGGTCAAGCTCACCGACACCGAGGCACGCATCCTGGCGATGCTGATGCGTCACCACAACCGTGGGCTGAGCCGCGCCAATCTACTCAACCGCGAGACCCTGGGCCCCGAGGAGCGCAGCGTCGACGTCCATATCGCCAATATTCGTCGCAAGCTGCGCGCGGCCCAGATCGATTCCATCGTCATTTGGCCCCTGCGTGGCTACGGGTATCGGCTGCGCATCGAACCGGCGACCGCGGGGTGAGCGAGACGCCCCGAGCGATGAACCGCGGTCGCTGGGCCTGGGGTCGGATCCTCGCGATACTGGCCCTGAGCGCGCTCGCGATCGCCGGCAATCATTTCAATCTCTCGCTCTTCTTCGGCGCCAATGTCATCTTCGGCTCGGTCGCCGTGCTGTTGGCCATCGTCTGGCTGGGCCCCGGCGCGGGCCTGCTCGTTGCGGCGATCTCGGCCACCTATACCCAGGTGCTCTGGGGACATCCTCTCGCTTGGCTGGTGTTCGTCGCCGAGGCCGGATTCGTGGCCTGGCACCGCCGCCATGTGCAACGACGTGGGGCCGAGCCCCCGCCCTTGGTGGTCTCGGTCGGCCTTTATTGGATCCTGATCGGGATCCCACTCGTCCTGACACTCTATACGGTGACCTTTGGCGTGGATTCGCCGCAGGTCCGTCTGATCGCGTTCAAGCAGCCATTGAACGGGATCCTGAACGCGACGCTCGCCAGCACGATCCTGGTCCTCGTCGCCATTGCGCGAGTGCGTCCCGCCGGCATCTCGGTGCGCAAGATTCTCTTCAGCCTCCTGCTGCTCTTTGGACTCTTGCCCCTGATGATGAGCGGCGCGCGCGAAAGTCGTGAGCTCAAGCTGCTGCTGGAACGCGATCTGGGCGAGCGCCTCGGTCTCTTCGGTCGGTTCGCGGCTCATGAGATCGAGCGCTGGCCGAGCACTGATCTGGAGGACCCAGATGCCATCCGGCAACGCTTGAGCGAGGCCACCAGCATCCTGGCCGAGTCGCTGCCCGCGACCGCCGACATTCAAGTCGCATGGCTGCAGTCTCCGACCGACCTCTCGAGGCTCGGCTCGGACTACACCCTGCCGACCGCCGTCACTGGCCTGGTCCTGATCCCCGCCAAGACGACCACGCCATTGCGCATCGAGGCTTGGCGTCAGTCGCGTTATCGGATGCAACAACCTGTCTCGAATGGTCAGCTGATCATGAGCGTGAGCGCCACGCCCTTGATCGATCAGGTCCATGTCGCCGCAACCCGTTTCCTGGCGATCCTGCTGATATTGTCCGCACTCTGGATCCTGGCGAGCCATTACTTGAGCTGGTACATCGTTCAACCCATGCAACAGCTGGCGAAACTCGCCCGGGCGCTCCCCGACAAGATCGTCGCGGGCGATCCACCCAATCTGCCACCCCCCGGCCGCCTATCCGAGTATGCCGATCTGATTCGCGCAATCGAGAACATGGCCCTGACGCTCGATCAGATCTATCGGTCTCTCGGTCAGAGCGAGGCTGGATTGAAAGAGGCTCAGGCGGTGGCCCATCTCGGGAGCTGGACGCTGGATACCCGCTCCGACGCGGTCTTTTGGAGCGATGAGAACTACCGCCTGCTCGGCTACCCACCGGGTGCCATCACCCCGAGCCTGGAGGCCTTCTTCGCGGTGGTCGAGCCAGCCGATGCGCAGTCGCTCAGAGACTGGCTCGCCAGCGCGCTCGCGAATCCCGCCGAGCGGTACGCGCATGAGTTTCGCGTCCACGGGCATGATGGCGAGACACGCATCTTGAGCATGCTCGCCCGCACGCATTGCGACGAGACTGGACGTCTGATCCGCCTGATCGGGACCAACCTGGATATCAGCGAGCGCAAGGAGGTCGAGCTGGCGCTGCGCATGCGCGAGCGTCTCGAACATGCGCGCATCGAGCTGGCCCAGGGCTTTCTGGCCACCGACCATACACGAATCACCAAGACTATCGACTGGGCGCTCGCGCGGATCGGCGACTGGCTCGGGGCAGATCGCGTCCATATCATTCAGCTCGAGCAGAGCGCATGGACGAGTGGTTTTCATCATGAGTGGCGCGCGCCGGGCAGCGCGCCGCCCGATCGGGAGATCGAGGCCATCGCGCGGGAGCGACATCCAGAACTGATGCGGTGGCTGCAATCGGGCCGGCCAATCCACTGTCCCAGCACCACCGCGCGGCCGCCCGAGCCCTCATGGCAGTGGCTGCTGGATGCGCGCGCGGCCCGCTCACTGGTGGCCGTGCCCTTGCTGGAGGACGGGCGCCTGCTGGGTCTGCTCGGGATCGAGGATCTGCACAGGCCAAGGGAATGGTCATCGGCCCTGCTCGGTTTCCTTCAAGGCGTGGCCGAGATCCTGGCGACGGCCAACCAGCGCGCGCGGATCGAAGCGGCGTTGCACGCGGCGCACAGCGAGTTGGAGACCACGGCGAGCTGTCTGAATGCCATCATCGAGCAGGCCCCGATCGGCATCTATCTGGCTGGTCCAGATCGGCGCTTCATCCTCTTCAATCCATCGCTGCAGCGGATCCTGGGGCGCTCCCATGATCAATTGGCCGACCAGTCCCTGGACGACCTGATCCATCCCGACGACCTGGCCGTGGAACGCGCACGCTTTGCCGAGCTGGTGCAAGCGCCAAGCGGCGCGACCCGTGGGATGCAGCGCTGTCTGCGCCCCGACGGCTCGGTGATCCTGGCCGAGGTCTGGAGCGTGCGCCTGCCGGACATCCCGCAGACCCCGCCACGCGTGCTTGGAATCGTCGAGGATGTCACCGAGCGACGCGGCGAATCGGTCCGCCGGCATCGGCTCGAGCGGGCCATGATGCGGCATGCCGGAAATCTGGAGTCACTGCTGGACCTGAGCAGCCGGATCCTCTCCGTCACCGAGGAGCAGCAGGCCTTGCTGGCCCTCGGCAGCGCCGAGCTGGGGCTCGATGGCGGGTTGTTCGGCAGCATCGCGCGAGATGGCTCGGGCGAGCTGCAGAGCCTGGTGGTCTTCAATCATGAGCAGCCGAGCACGGTCTGGCCAGAGCAGCTGCGCCATCTCCCCTTGGCTGCGCTCATGACCGAGCTGAACGCGCCAGTGTTCCTCACCGGGGATCAACTCCCGCCACCGCTGCGCGCGGCCAATATCGGTGCCTGCGTCCTCTTGCCACAACAACAGGTCAGCGATCCCCAGGCACCATCGACCCTGCTCCTGCTCTGGGGGCGCTCGATGCGTCCCGACCTGTCTCCGCCGGATCGCGAGCTGATTCGCCTGATCGGCCAGCGCATCCTCGCCCGTCACCATCAGGCCGAGCTCGAGCACGCGCTGATCGCGGCACGCGAGCGCGAGACGATTGCCCATCTGGCACAGGGCGTGGTGCACGACTTCAACAATCTACTCGGGGTCGTCGGCGCCAATCTGTCCTATCTGCAAGGGATGCCGGGCTGGGATCAGATCGGGGCGGAGGCCACGCAGATCATCGCCGAGACGCAGGCCGCGCTGTGGCGCGCCAAGATCCTCAACGCGGGGCTCTTGTCGATGAGCGGCACCGACCAGATCCCGCTCAAGGCGGTGCGGATCGAGGACACCCTGGGCGCGCTCACGGCGATGCTGCACCAGATCATCCCCGAGCGGATTCGCTTGAGCATGACGAGTGAGCCGGATCTGGTGGCGCACACCAACGCGGCCTTTCTGCAGGCCTGCGTGTTGAATCTGGTCATCAACGCGCGCGATGCCATGCCGCTGGCTGGGGATCTGCGGATCAATGCAGGTCGCTACCGCTGGGACGGTCAGTCGACCCAACTCATCATCGGCCATCTCGCCCCGGGCGACTATGTCGAGGTCAGTGTCACCGATACCGGATCCGGCATCGACAAGTCCATCGAGGATCGCTTGTTCGAACCCTGGTTTTCGACCAAGTCGGGACAGCGCGGCCGGGGTCTGGGGCTGTTCATGGTCCACGAGCTGGTCCAGCGCGCGGGCGCTGGCCTGACCCTACGCAGCGCCAAGGGGCAGGGGAGCCGGTTCGGGCTGCTGCTCCCGCTGCCGGATGGCGCCACTTGGGCGGACACACCTTCGGCCGTCCATCCCGGCGCGGGATCGCGTGTCCTGGTGGTCGAGAACGATCCGAGCGCGTGCGCGGTCGTGGGCCAGTTGCTGACGGCCGCGGGGATGCGGGTCGATCATGCCGAGCATGGGGCCGCCGCCCTGGAGCTGTTGAGACAGGATCAAGGGATCGCACTCGTCCTGTCCGATATCGCCATGCCAATCATGGACGGCATCGAGCTCGGCGAGGCCCTGGCGCGCGAGTTTCCCCATCTGCCCCTGATCCTCATGACTGGACAGGCTCAGGCCGACCTCATGGTGGACAGACTGCCCAAGCATCAGGGTCTTCTGCATAAACCCATCACGGCCGCCGCGCTCGACGCGGCCTTGTCAAGGGTGGTCACGTATCGCTAAGCTTTACAAAACTTAACCCATCGTCGGCAGGAGATTCGGTATCCTCGTAACTTTACGAAAGACGAGTGGAACACGGCGGTCAGCTCATGAATAAGATCGTCAGGCGCAGCGTCGACATGAGGATGAGTACCCTCGCAATGACCCCTTTCCACTGATCGCGCATCACTGCTGGATATCTTGTGAAACCCGCGGTGGAACCTTCGCGGCGCCCGACCTCGATGACATCGCATTGGTCAGAAGCTGCTTCCTGACATGATCGAGTCGGTGCGACATGCGCTGGACCCCCACGTCATCGCTGGCGTGCCCACCCCCCACCGCCATCCGCTCGGTGTCGCGGGCGCGACGTGCTTCGAAGCAGTGACGTCGCGGCCTTCCCGGACAAGACGAGATCGCATCGATGAATGAAACACCGAATCGTCACTTGATCTTGGTCATCGATGATGACGAGGGCCTGCGCCGGATGCTGCAGCTGGTGCTGGAGCAGGGTGGCTATCGGGTCGTGACGGCCGCCACCGCTACGGCCGGACTCCGGATGGTCGAGACCATGGCACCGCGCCTGGCGATCCTGGATTGGTGCCTGCCCGACATGACCGGGCTGGAGGCATTGCGCCAGCTCAAGGTCACACATCCACGACTGCCCGTAATCCTACTGACCGGGTATGCCAATCTGGCCGGCGCGGTCGATGCCATCAAGGAGGGTGCCACCGACTATCTGGCCAAGCCGATGAACAATCAAAACCTCTTGAACCGGGTCCGCGAGGCGGTGCGATGCAATGCGGGCACGCTGTGCACACCACAGGACGGCTCGCTGCTGCGCGTGCGGCTGGGCTCCAGCCCGGCCATCACGCGCACCATCGAGGATATCGAGCGGGTGGCCCCGACCGATTTCGCGGTCAACCTCTTCGGTGAAACCGGCGCGGGAAAGGAGGTCGTGGCGCAAGTCATCCACGAAAACAGCCACCGCGCGCGTCAACCTTTCGTTGCGGTGGATTGCGGGGCGATCCCGGATTCATTGATCGAGAACGAGCTCTTCGGTCATGAGCGTGGGGCCTTCACAGGCGCCGACCGTCAACAGATCGGCAAACTCGAGGCCGCCAATGGCGGCACGCTCTTCCTCGATGAGATCACCAATCTCTCGCTGTCGGCGCAGGCCCGCTTGCTGAGGGTCCTGCAAGAGCGGGTCATCTACCGGGTCGGCGGCACCAAACCGGTCCCCATCGACGTGCGTCTGATCTCGGCCAGCAATCGACAACTCGCCGATGCGGTGAGCTGCGGTGGCTTCCGTGCCGACCTACTCTATCGCATCTGCGATTATCGGATCGTCATCCCGCCCTTGCGCGAGCGGCGCGAGGACATCCCCTGGCTTGCCGAGCGATTCCTGACCGATGCCAATCGAGAGTTGGGCAAGGGCATCGAGCGCCTGTCCGATGAGGCGCTGCAGGCACTGCTCGACCATTCCTGGCCGGGCAACGTCCGCGAGCTGCGCAGCGTGATCAGGCGCGCCGTCCTGATCGCCCGCTTCGTCATCGACGTCCATCATCTGGACCTGCCGACCGCGGGCCGGCTGTCGGCGAGCCAGGACCCATCGATCAGCCTGGATGACTCTGATTCGGGACGCTCGTTGCGCGAGATCGTGCGCACCCATGTCGCCGACGTCGAGCGTCAGGTCTTGCATGAGGCCATGCAGCGGGCGCGGGGCAATAAGGCCGCGGCCGCGCGTCTACTTCAGATCGACTACAAGACCATCCACAGTAAGCTCAAGGCCTATGGTCTGTGACTGATCGCGCCGCGGTCGAAGGAGCCCGGATTGGATGCACTCTATTGTTTCTGTTTTGCTTCCGATCGCCTGCCGGGTGATCTCGATTTCAGTCGATGCGGATGGGAAGATCCGGTGCAGGTCCATGCCGTGGCCGGGTTCCAGGTGGTCATGAGCCAGGTGCCGCTGGAGCGCTTCAGCGGCCCCGCGGCCGAGGCGCGTCTGGCCGATCCCGCCTGGGTGGTCCCGCGCGCCGCGGCGCATGATCGGGTCATCATGCAGGCCATGCGTCACGCCACACTCTATCCGCTCTCGCTCGGGACACTCTTCTCATCCACCCGCTCGCTTGCACTGGAGCTGGCGCAGCAGCGCCGCATCCTGCTCGATTTCTTCGCGCGGATGGCCGGATGCACCGAATGGGCGGTCAAGGTGCTGATGGACCGCGAGCGGATCCGCGAGCACTTGACACCACAGGGAGACCCGCATGAGGGCACCAATGGTCGCGCCTACCTGCTACGACAGCGGCGCAAGGCCGAGGCCGAACGGGCGCTCGGCCCGTGGTTGAGCGAGCGCCTGGCCGCGCTCGATGCCGAGATCGAACCCTTGACCGAGATCCTGCTGATCCGACCGGCGCGCGACCCCGCGGTCGCCAATCGTGCCTGCCTGGTCACATCGAGCGGGCTGGCGGCCTTCCAAGCCGCGGTCGCGCGTCTACAGGATGATGCCACGCCCCAAGGGCTCGAGCTCCATTGCTCCGGCCCCTGGCCGCTCTACAGCTTCCGCGATCTGACATGAGGACACCCGCGCGCCCCATGCTGCATGGGATCTTGCGGGCATCCGATCACCAGGCCGCCCGGCTCGCCGATGGGCTGCGCTGGATCGAGGTCGACGGTCTCGGCGCGCTGGTCGCCGACCAGCAGGCCGAGCGGATCCAGCACGCCGATACCGCCTCGCTGAAGCGCTACGCGGATCTGCTCGCGCTGATCCATGAGCGCGCCACACTCATCCCCATGCGCTTCGGTTGTCTGCTCGCCAGCGATGCGGCGGTGCGCGATCTGTTGACCCGCCGCCGCGAGCGGCTTCAGTCACTGATCGCGCACATCGATGGCTGCGTGGAGTTCGGCATCCGTCTCTTGCCGACCGGCCAGCCCCAGTCTGCACCCACACAGCCGGCGCGCGCGCGCGCCGTCGACGGGTCCGCCGCTCCAGATGTCGGCCCCGGCCGGGCCTATCTGGCACGGATTCGCGAGCGGTTGCACGAGGACTCGCGCCTCGAGCTCGGGGCCAGCGAGGCGCGCGCGCGCATCGAGCGGCAGGTCGCTGGACTCTTTCGCGACCTGCACACGGAGCACGCACACATCGCGGGACAGGATCTGATCTCGCTGTCCTTTCTCATCCCGCGCGATGCGGCCGAGCGCTTCGTCGCGCGACTCCGTCAGGCACCACCGGGGGCGCTCGGGGTCGGCCTGCTCACCGGCCCCTGGCCCCCCTACAACTTCGTTGGAGCCATTGATGACGATCTTCGCGTCCTTGCATGACTCGCGAAAGGAACGAGCGCCCGAGTCAGGAAAGCCCTGTGAAACGATGTTTCAGACCCTGTTCGACGCGATCCCCTCATCCATCCTGGTCCTGGACGACCGGCTGCGCATCCTGATGGCCAACCGCAACTTTCTGCGCAAGGGCAACCGGCGGGCCACCGAGACCATCGGACGACGCTTCGACGAGGTCTTTCCACCGACCATCTTCGAGCGCACCGATATACTCGACTGTGTGCAGCGTGTCTTCATCCGCAACGCCAAGAGCCCATCCCGGCGCATGACCTTCCGCGGTCCGGGCGTTCCCATGCGGACCTACTACTACTGCGCCATGCCATTCAATTGGAGCGACCGGGGGCGCTATGCGCTCTTTTTGATGGAGGACATCACCGAACAGGTGCGTCTGAGCGAGGACATCCAACGCGTGGAGCGTCATCTCGCGGGGGTCGTGGAGAGCGCCAGCGACATCCTGGTCTCGACCGATATCGCCGGCGGCATCCTCAGCTGGAATCGGGCCGCCGAGCGCCTGACCGGCTACCGGACCAAGGCGGTGCTGGGCCGGCTCCTGCCCGAGCTCTTCGCACCGAGCGATCGGCCCGCGATCGAGCATGCCCTGGCGAACGGGGCCGCGCTGGGTGGTCCACAGAGCGCCGAATGGGCGCTCGAAACCTCGATGGGCGGGCGGATCGCCGTGTCCTGGACACTCGCGCCCATGCTCGATGAATCAGGCAAGCCCATCGGCATGGTCGCCGCTGGGCGCGATCTCACCGAGCGTTATCGGCTGGAGGCCGAGCTGATGCAATCGCAAAAGCTGGCCGCGCTCGGCGTCATGGCGGGCGGCATCGCCCATGAGATCCGCAATCCATTGGCCGTGGCCTCCTCGGCCGCCCAGTTCTTGCTCGAGGAGTCATTGGAGCCCGAGCTGCGCGATGAGTGCGCGCGCAAGACCATCGCCGGCATCCACAAGGCCTCGCAAATCATCGAGAACCTATTGCGCTTCGCGCGCCCCGAGGCGGCGGAGAAGATGACCCGGATCGATCCGGTCGCGGTCTTGCACCAAGCCGTGTCGATGGTGGAGCACCAGGCCAGTCTCAATCGGATCGAGATCCAGACGAGATTTTTCGAGCACCCCTATTGGGTCCGAGGAGTGGCGAGCCTGCTCGAGCAGGCCTTCATCAATATCCTGCTCAATGCCATCGCCGCCATGCCAGGAGGTGGCCTGCTCGCGGTGGCCACCGAGATCGCGGGAGACCAACTCGTGGTCCGAGTGCGCGATACCGGGATCGGGATCGACTCGGCCGATCTGGGCCGGATCTTCGATCCCTTCTATACCTGCTCTCCGGTGGCGCGCGGCACTGGACTGGGACTTTCGATCTGCTATTCCATCATCCGTCAGCATCAAGGCCGCATCGAGGTCGAGAGTCAAGCCGGGCTCGGGACCTGCTTCCACGTCTCACTGCCGCTCGCCGAACAGGCCTTGAAGCACTGAACCGGGGGCGTGAATGGACGACCTCAAGGCGAGCACGGACCACCCACGCCGTGACATGCCGGCCTTTCTCACGGTCGATGACGAGCCGGCGATCAATTGGGCGCTCGGGCGCCTGATCAAACAACACGGCTTCACGGTCGATCACGCCATCAGCGGACAGTCAGCGCTGGAGCTCATCGCGCAACGCCCCTATCAGGTCGTTTTCATCGACGCCAAGCTTCCGGACATGAGTGGCCTGGTCTTGGCCGATCAACTCCGAGAACGCCTCGGTGATGCGATCGTCGTCCTGATCTCGGGCTATTTTTTCGACGACGATCCAGTGGTCGAGAAGGCGATGGACGATGGACTCATCCAGTTCTTCATCGCCAAACCCTTCCTTCATGGCGACATCCGCGCCTTGATCAATCGTCTCGCCGTCACGCTCACCGACTGATTCGAGCCTGTGCTCGGGGGCGGTGTCAGAAGTATGGAGAATGGACCATGACCATGGAATCCATTCCATAGTCGAGTCGGCCCAGAGGATCCATGAGGGGTTCGACGGCTCCGGCCAGCCAATCACAGGATACTGATTTCAAACAAAAGATAATCTAATGAGGCAATCCAAGAATTTTGGCATGAGAGGTGCATTCTAATAGTAAGCAGACTGGAAGGCGCCGTGTTTCGGCCCTTCGGCCAAGATTCCGAGTGAATCATCGAAGGGCGCCCGCAAGCGATCCATCGTTGAGCGGACGAGCCGGCCAGCCCGTACTGCTTGAACCGCACGTAATGTGCATTTGTATAGTTGTGTCTATAGGACCAAGATCATGGCAAAAGTTGCGAACTCCACTGATTCCTCGAGCCTGGCCGAAGTCGTCGACCGCATCCTCGACAAGGGCATCGTGATCGATGCGTGGTTGAAAGTGTCGCTGGTTGGTATCGAGCTGCTGGCCGTCGAGGCGCGCGTGGTCGTCGCGTCCGTCGAGACCTACCTGAAGTATGCCGAGGCCATCGGCCTGACCGCTCCTGCGGCTGCTCCGGCCTGATCGTAAGGTCTTACGCCTTGGGAGATGCCGCTCTCATGCTCGGGGGACCGACCTGGGGCGGCGTCTCCCCGCCGGGTCAGGCGGCAAGCTGCGCCGACCCCGGTGACAGGGCCGCGCGCGGACCTGCTGCTCCCGGTCGGATTCCGCAATTCATCCTAGGAGCATTCCATGGGCCGTTTTACCGAAGACATGGGGCGGCTGCGTGACGAGATCGAAGCCGATCGCGTTGCCCGCAAAACCCTGATCACCGACACCCGCCAAGAGGTCTCGGACAAGGCGCAAGCCTTCATGCGCGAGCTTCAGGAGAGTGTCGAGACCCTCCAGACCAAATTCCGCGACGACTTCGCCCAGATGGCCGAGTCCGGCCGGTCCGATCGCAACGCCTTCGTCACCCAGATCGTCGGAACCGTGTCTGATCTGCGCACCCAAGCGGCCGATCAGCAAGCGGCCGTCCGTGCCGCCTTCGCCGAGTCCTCGGCCGCTGAGCGTGCGGCGCGCGAGCAGGCGATCAGCACTCTGCGTAGCGAGGTCGAGGCCTTGCAGGATGGATTCCGGCGCGCGCATGCCGACATGGCGGTCGAGATGCGACTGGCAGGACAGACCTTCGTGGCCGGCGTGGCCGATGCGGTGAGTGGCTTGCGTCGCCAGACCGTGCAGATGGTCGAAGAGCTCACGAGTGAGCGTGCGGCCGCGGCACAGGCCTGGCGCGGTGGCTCGCCATCGCAACCAGCAGCGGCCCCCGCGCCGAGCGTGAGCGAGCGTCCGAAGGTGTCGGCAAAGCCGGTGCAGAAAGAGCCTCCGCAGAAGGAAAAGGTTGCACCCGCTCCTGCTCCTGAACCCTATACGCCACCGGTCTTCGAGGCGCCCCCGCGGCGGATCGAGGAGCCATTTGGCGGCAACAACTGAGCGGCACGGCGGCAGCTGCGCCGCTGATCCGTGGCCCGCGCCTCCATGATGAGGATGCGGGCTGATGGCTGAGGCAAGCCGCCGCTGACACGCGACTTGGGTCCAAGGATGGACCCGACATCGCACCATCCGCGACTCAATCACCGGCATAGGATGCGCGCCGAGCGCGCTTTGTTCCGTGTCACTAGCGAGGTCGGGACCTAAGACATGAGCGCCCAATCCTTGGCAGCCGTCAGTGAGGACTCTGTTTTGAATCAAGACACTGTGCAACCCGAGGCGAGCGACGCTTTCGTCTGTACGCCAGCGGTGGAAGAACTGACCGAGCGTGCCTCGGCCTATCTGCAGGCGGGCTATCCGGTCCATTTGGCTGGTCCCGCTGGAACCGGCAAGACGACTCTGGCCTTCCATGCCGCCGCCAAGCGCGGACGGCCGGTCAAGCTCATCCATGGCAACGATGAATTCGGCGTCTCCGACCTCGTCGGCCAGGACAACGGCTATCGCCGCAACACGGTCGTGGACAATTTCATCCACTCAGTGGTCAAGACCCAGGAAGAGGTGCGCACCTTCTGGATCGACAACCGGGTCACGACCGCCTGTCTCAATGGCGAGACCCTGATCTATGACGAGTTCAACCGCTCGCGCCCAGAAGTCAACAACCTCTTCCTGAGCATCCTCGGAGAGGGAATCCTCAACCTCCCGAATCGACGTCATCAGGGCGCCGGTTATCTTCAGGTGCATCCCGAGTTTCGCGTGATCTTCACCTCCAATCCCGAGGAGTATGCCGGCACGCACAAGACCCAGGATGCCTTGCGTGATCGTATGATCACCATGAAGATCGATCACTACGACCGCGAGACCGAGATTCGGGTGACCCACGCCAAATCCGGCCTCCCGTTGAGCGAGGTGGCCATCGTCGTGGATATCGTGCGCGAATTGCGCGAGCAGAGCGTCAATCACCACCGTCCGACCCTGCGCGCCAGCATCGCCATCGCGCGGATCATGCAGGACCGCAAGATCACTGCCCGGTCCAACAACAGCTTTTTCCGGGCGATCTGTCGCGATATCCTCGACATGGAGATCGCGAAGGTGCGCCGTGACGGGGCCGCGCTCGTCGAGTCACCAGTCGATGATGTCGTGGCGCGGATCAGCTCGCGTGCGCGCCGTCCCAAGATCGTCGGTCAGGAGGTCTAGATGTCGAAGTTCGCCCAGCCTGCGCGCAGTGTGCGCGATATCAAGACACTCGCGGGCAAATCAGACGACCTGCTCTCCCCGCACAAGATGTACATGCGTCTCTTCGCCTTGGAGACCGAGCGGCATCGGCGTCTGCAAGAGCGCGCCAGCGCCATGCTCAGGGTGAATAACATCGACGCGCGCTGTGCCGAGATCGATCAGGAGATGAAGCAGCTACTGGCCCTGATCGACCCCAATCTGACGAGTCAGGAGCCCACGCAGGGCGAGGCCGAGCCAGCCAGCACGCGAGCCAAGACCCCCTCGCCCGTTGGTCGCGCGCGGCGTCGTCCAAAGTCGACTCCCACGGCCGCCAGCGTTCCCGACGAGACGATCTTCGAGCCGGTGAAGATTCGCTACTGATCGAGATGGACGAACTGGCTGATGCGGGCGCGCGGCAGTATCCGTCGCGGCCATGCCCGACGTAATGATACGAGATGGGAGTCAGGCCGAGATGAAGGTCTTTTGTATGCACTGCGGACACCCGATCGATCTGGGTCGAGGGTATGACAACTATCAAGGGCCATTGCGTTGTGCCGTGTGCAAGAGGCTGATGACAGTCCGCATCACCGTCGGCGAGCTGCGCGCGATGGAGATCGAGCCGGTGACCGTTCCGAGCGCCCTGAGTCATCCGCCGCCCACGATCGCGGCGACACCACCGCCCGCGACATCCGCGGTGACGCCGACTCAGACCACGGTCAAGCGACACGAGCGTCAGTTGCAATCGCGGCCTCCGAATACCACCTTCGAAACGAGTTGATTCCGCGGAGCGTCCCTTCCGGGTCTGCCAGAGAGTTTTCGTCATGCAACAGGTCAACAAGCGTGCCGCCGGATCCGGGCGGTATATCTACGCCTTCATCCCAGATGCCGGCACGATGCGGCTCGGTCGGATCGGCTTGGAGGAGGCTGAGGTCTACACGATCGGTGATGGTCGTGTCGCGGCGGTGGTCAGCAACCTGGCAGGGAGCCGGATCCGCCCACAGCGTCGCAACATGGCGGCCCATCAAGAGGTACTCAAGCGCTTGATGCGTGACCAGACCCCGCTGCCCGCGGCCTTTGGTCTGTTGGCCGAAAGTGACGCGGCGATCGTGCGCATCCTCGCCGACAATCAGGAGTCCTTTCTCGATCAGTTGGCACGGGTCGAGGGCGCGGTCGAGATGGGTCTGCGCATGACGTGGGACGTGCCCAACATCTTCGAATATTTCGTCTCGGCGCACTCAGAGCTTCAAGAGATGCGCGATCTCTATTTCCGTGATGGCGACACCTTGACCCAGGATCAGATGATCAATCTCGGCCGGACCTTCGAGCGTCTGCTCGAGTCGGATCGCGAGGACTATACGGATCGTGTCGAGGCGGTGATGCAGGGCTGTTGCCGAGAGATCAAGCGCAACAATTGTCGAACCGAAAAGGAGATCATGAACCTGGCATGTCTCATCGATCGTAAGGATCAAGAGCGTTTCGAGAAGGCCGTCCTCCAGGCGGCAAGGCCGTTCGACAACAACTATGCCTTCGATTTCAACGGGCCATGGGCACCACACAACTTCGTCGAGATGGATATCCAGCTCTAGGTGCGGCCAAGACGATAGGCGATCCACGCGAGCCCTGACAATGATGCGATTTCGATCCTCGACCCGAGCCACTGGAGGTGACCCGTGCTTCTCGTCGACGACCTTCTGACAGCACCCGTCAAGGGTCTACTCTGGATCTTCGAGGAGATCCACAAGGCCGCCGACGCGGATCAGCGCGCGCGCCGCGATGAGATCATGGCCGAGCTCAGCGCGCTCTATATTGCCCTGGAGCAAGGCAAGTTGACCGACGAGGCCTTCGAGGCGCGCGAGCAGTCACTCCTCGATGAGCTCGACGAGCTCGACGCCCGCTACAACGCCGAGGACGCGGCCGACGAGGATGAGGACGAGGATGAGCAGGCGGACGAGACCAGCACGGATGACGCGAATGTCTCCGGCGGGCGCGTACAGGATCAGCAGGCGACTGGGCATTCCTCGTGATCATCGGGATTGGCGAGACCCGCGAGGATCTCGATGAGCTCCAACGCATCTCGCTTTGCGAAGCGCTTGATCGTATCCTGAACAAGGGCGCGGTGGTCTCGGGTGAGCTCACCATCTCGGTGGCCAACGTGGATCTACTCTATCTGAGCCTACAGCTGGTCATCACCTCGGTCGAGACCGCCCGGCGCGAGCTCATGCATGCCTGAGGACAGCCCGCCGCTCGATCGGGAGACCATCATGGCGGATGACGGAGACGTGACCGACTCGCCCGCGCGTCCCGCCGATCGACTTGCCGAGATCCTGGAGACCAAGGTCTCCGCCGGTCCACGTCGGATCGACATCGATCCCGAGCGGGTACAGCAAGGTTTGGGCCAATTGGTGCTGACACTGGTGAAGCTTTTGCACGTGCTGCTCGAGCGCCAGGCGATCCGGCGCATGGATGGTGGCGATTTGACCGACGAGGAGATCGAGCAACTCGGACTCGCGCTGATGCGCCAGGCCGAGGAGATCGAGCGCTTGTGTCACTTCCTCGGTTTGGAGGATCAGGATCTCAACCTGGACCTGGGACCACTCGGCAAGCTTTTTTGAGAATCTAGCCATGGCAGTGCAACGCGCCACACTCACTCACTCGACCAACAGCACCAGCGTCGCCGATCTCCTCGAGCGCGTATTGGACAAGGGCATCGTGATCGCGGGAGACATCCGGATCAAGCTGGTCGACGTCGAGCTGCTGACCATCCAGCTGCGACTGGTCATCTGCTCGGTCGACAAGGCTCGCGAGATCGGTATCGATTGGTGGTCGGACAATGCGATGTTCAGGGGGCTGACGCGGCAATCGGCGGATGTCGAGCCAAGTCTCCCAGCCCCCTCGGAGTCGCTCGAATCACGGCTTGCCCGTCTCGAAGGCCTGTTGCTGAGCCAAGCGGCGGGTGCCGAGAGACCCACCTGAGGAGTCCCAGGTGTCCACCTCAGTCGACCCAACCCCAGCGACCACACCCGACGCGACACGCGCCCTACTCTACTATCCAGTGATCCATTCACTGGTCGATCTCGGCGCGCTGCGTGCGTCGGTCGAGTCCGCCGCCCAGCGCTCGCGCGGGGCCGAGGCCTGGCGCGAGCGGGTGCGCACGATCGACCAGATGTGGGACGAGATCGAGCGCTCGATCGAGACCCTGGTGCTCGATCCCACGCGGGTGCGACTCTATCAGGATGGCCTGCCGATCTGCGATCACGTCCACGAGATCGTCCGCGACATGGCCGAAAAAGGCGGGCGCAACCATCAGATCCTGCAGCGGCTGCGCATGCGTGGCGCAACCTTGATGGGCACCGAGTCACCGGATCTGTTGCTCCAGGAATACGATCTGGCCAAACGGCTCCTGGGCGCCGACCAAGCGAGCCTGGGCGGCGATCAGCGCGACGCACTGCAGATGCAGGCGCGCACCCTGCTCAAGGCGCGGGATCGCGTCATCGCCGAGCGCATCAACGACACCCTGCTCGCGGGCGAGACTGGGATCCTTTTCCTGGGGATGCTCCATGACGTCAATCCCTGGCTGGATGCGACGATCCGCGTCGAATACCCCATCGGCCGACCATCCGTCACGGATCGACCCGACCCGGATTGACGACCCGGTGTGACCACATTGCGCGTTCACCGGACCCCGCGTCCGAGACGCAACTTTCACTGCTCGAGCAAGAGGTAGCGGCCCATCATGAGCACAAGCAAACGTGAAGGATCGGTCGAGGGCATCCTCGGCGGACTCGCCAACCTAGTGGAGAAACTCGGGGAGCTGGCCGAAAAGGGCGAGCAGCTCAAACGCTCGGGCAACTTCGATGTCGAGAGCGGCGGCAAGAACTTCAAAGGGGTCTATGGATTCACCGTGCGCACGGGTCTCGGCGGCGAGCGCGACGAGGTCAAGGTCGAGCCATTCGGCAACATCAAGCGCGATGAGCAGACCGGCCATGCCGTCGTGCAGGAGCGGCGCGAGCCCGTCATCGACCTGTTCGACGAGCCGGATCAGGTGATCCTGGTGGCCGAAATGCCGGGGATCGCCGCCGCGCAGGTCCAGGTCGAGATCCACGACGACATCCTGACCCTGCACGCCGGTGAAGGCGAGCGCTCGTACTACAAGGAGGTCGTCCTGCCTGCCCCCTGTGCCACCACGCCCGCGAGCATCACCTGCAACAATGGCGTCGTGGAGATCCGCTGCGCCAAGACCGCGCGGGATTAGCCGGGTCGAGCCGCGTCCCTGCGACGGACACGGCGCGGATCGCAATGACATCAGCGGTCTTCATGAATCATGACTGAAGCAACGAGCGAGTTGAGACTCAAGGTCTCAGAGGCACTGAGCAAGGACGTCGGACGCGCCTTCGCGCGCATCGATCCGGCCGACATGACGCGTCTGGGCGTGGCCATCGGCGATGTCGTGGAGGTCACCGGCAAGCGCTCGGCGGTCTGCAAGGTCCTGCCCGCCTTCAAGGACAGTCGCGGGCAGGCGCGGGTGCAGCTCGACGGGATCAGCCGGGACAACGCGGGCGTGGGTCTCGACGAGTATGTGATCCTGCGTCCGACCGAGCATGCGCCGGCGGAGCGCATCACCCTGGCCCCGACCACGGTGACCCCATCCGAGCGGGACCTCCCCTATATCGGGAGCCTGCTCGACGGTCTGCCGGTGCGCGAAGGCGACCGGGTGCGTGTCGTGCTGTTCGGCAGCCGCTCCACCGATTTTCGTGTGTTGGGCGTGCAGCCGCGCGGGACCGTCATCATCAATCCCACCACTCAGCTGGTGATCAGTGGTCCCAAGGGTCAACCCGCGAAGTCCTCGGCCGGGGCGCGCAGTCGCATCTCCTATGAGGACATCGGCGGTCTGAAGTCTCAGCTGCAGCGTATCCGCGAGATGATCGAGCTGCCACTGCGACACCCCGAGCTCTTCGAGCGGCTTGGCATCGATCCGCCCAAGGGTGTGCTCATGCATGGTCCACCCGGCTGCGGCAAGACGCTCATCGCCCGCACCATCGCCGACGAGGCCGAGGCCAATTTCTATTCCGTGAGCGGGCCGGAGATCATTCACAAGTTCTATGGCGAGAGCGAGGCGCATCTGCGCAAGATCTTCCAGGAGGCGGCGGCCAAGGGACCGAGCATCATCTTTCTCGACGAGATCGATGCCATCGCCCCACGTCGCGAGGGAACCCTGGGCGAGGTCGAGAAACGGGTGGTCGCCCAGCTGCTCGCACTCATGGATGGGCTCAGTCAGCGACGCAACCTGATCGTCATCGCCGCGACCAATCTGCCCAACATGATCGATCCGGCGCTGCGCCGGCCGGGACGCTTCGATCGCGAGATCGAGATCCCCATCCCGGATCGCGACGGACGTCTGGAGATCCTCGAGATCCACAGTCGCGGCATGCCACTCGCCGCCGACGTGAGCATGCGTCATCTCGCCGCTGTCACCCATGGCTTCGTCGGCGCGGATCTGCAGGGGCTGTGCCGCGAGGCGGCCATGCTCTGTCTCAGACGCCTGATGCCTGAGCTGGACCTGAGCCTGGGGACCATCCCCTACGAGCGCCTGGCCACGCTGGAGATCGGCATGTCCGATTTCCTCGCCGCACTGCACGAGGTCGAGCCCTCGGCGGTGCGCGAGGTCTTCGTGGAGATCCCCAACGTGACCTGGGGCGATGTCGGGGGCCTGCACGAGACCAAGGCACGGCTGAAGGAGGCGGTTGCCTGGCCACTCCAGTATCCCGAGCTCTTCGAGCGTGCCGGGGTGCGTCCGCCCAAGGGAATCCTGCTCGATGGCCCACCGGGCTGCGGCAAGACGCTGCTGGCCAAGGCCGTGGCCTCCGAGACCCAGGTCAATGTGATCTCGGTCAAGGGTCCGGCACTGATGTCCAAGTACGTGGGCGAGTCCGAGCGCGGTGTGCGCGAGATGTTCCACAAGGCCCGTCAGGCGGCGCCCTGCATCATGTTCTTCGACGAGATCGACGCACTGGTGCCAGCGCGTGGCGGCGCGAGCGACAACCCGGTCGGCGAGCGGGTGCTCAGTCAATTCCTCGCCGAGATGGACGGGATCGAGGATCTGCGCGGCGTGCTGGTGTTGGGCGCCACCAACCGGGCCGACATGCTTGATCCGGCGATCCTCCGGCCCGGGCGCTTCGACGAGGTGATCCGCATCCCACTGCCCGATGCCGAGGGGCGCGCGGAAATCTTCAAGGTCCATCTCCGCGGCAAGCCGCTGGCACCCGGGATCGAGATCCCTGACCTGGTCGAGGCGACCGCTGGCTTCAGTGGGGCCGAGGTCGCCGCCGTGTGCAGCCGCGCCGCGCTGGCCGCGGTGCGACGCGCGGTTGCCGGGATCGATCAGGGCGCCGCGTCACTGGCGCTCGAGCAGGTCGAGGTGCGGATCGACATGGCTGATCTGCTCGATGCCATGCAGGGATTGCGCCGCGGCTAGCGACGCGGGAAGGGGACCCGGCAGATCCGTGTCCCCTCGCATGATCGATAGAAGACCAGCTGATCCGCGCGCGCCGCCGAGACCCAGGGTACCAGACCGCGCCCGACGGCGAAATCCACCGCCGCCGCGGTCAGGGCGCGTCCCAGACCGCGGCGTCGCCACTCGGGCGCGACGAAGACACTGAGATGGGCATTGCGCGGTCGCTCAGCGGGCGGCTTGAACCAACGCGCCACACTCCAGCCGACGATCTCCTCCTCGTGCCTGGCGAGGAAACATTGGGCATGCTCCGGGCGCTCGCGCAGCACCGCCAGCATGTGCGAGTCGGGCTCACCGCTGGTCAATTCCTGCAGCCTCAGACGCTGCGGATAACGCAGGGCGCGCAAGGCGACCGATTCGATCAGGATCCCCTCCACCCGCTCCACTGACTCATTCACTCGCGCGGCTCCATAGCGACCGTTGATGGGGTCCGCGCCGCGGTGCGCATGCGCCAGTCGGCCTGACCGCGAATCCCGAACAAGAACGCATAGAGGACCGGGACCGCGATCAGCGTCAGAACCGAGGCGAAGGCCAATCCACCCATGATGGTCACGGCCATCGAGGCGAAGAAGGCATCGGTGAGCAGCGGCACCATGCCGAGGATGGTGGTGGCGGCGGCGAGCACGACCGGGCGCAGCCGACTGACGCAGGCCTCGCGGATTGCAGTGACGCCCGGCTGACCCTCGGCGATCTGACGGTCGATCTCCTCGACCAGGACGATGGCGTTCTTCATCAACATACCCGAGAGGCTGAGCAGTCCCAACAGGGCGGTGAAGGTGAACGGCAGATCGGCGATCAAGAGTCCGAGCACCATACCGGTGACGGACATGGGCACTACCAGCCAGAGGATCAGCGGCTGGCGCACCTTGCCGAACAAGAGGACCGAGATCACCAACATCACTAGGATACCCGCGGGCAAGCTGCCGGCAAGCCCCGCGTTGGCCTCCTTGGCGGCCTCGAATTCACCGCCCCATTCGATGCCATAGTGAGGCGGAAGCGTCAGTGCCTCGATGGCTGGACGCACCTGACGGAAGGCCGCATCGGCGGTCAGACCAGGGATCTCGGATGACATCACGGTGAGCGTGCGCAGCCGATCGCGACGGTGGATGAGCGCCTCCTCGGCACGGGTCTCGAAACGGCTGACCACCTGGGTGATGGGGACATAACCGCCGGCGGCGCTCGACCAGACGCGCCGGTCGCGCAGGCTGGCGATGCCACCACGCTCGGCGGGCGGGGCACGGACGATGATGGGGATCTGGGCATCGCTCTCGCGGAAGGTGCCAGCGCGCGTGCCGGAGGTGGCGAATTCGAGCTTGAGCGCGAGGTCGGCGCGACCGACCCCGGCCATCCGGGCACGCTCCTCGTCGAAGATCGGCACGACACTGAGCTCGCGCTGGCGCCAATCGGTACGGATGTCGCGCAGCACACCGCTGGCCCGGAAGATGGCCATGGCCTGCTCGCCGAGCGCGCGCAAGACCACCGGATCCTCGCCGGAGAAGCGCACCGCCACGGTTGCGCCCGAGGGCGGGCCGAAGACCAGCCGCTCGGTCCGCAGCTCGCCATTGGGAACGGCGCTGGCGAGCTCGCCGCGCAGCCTGGCGATCAGCGGGTCGATGTCGGCGAGCGCGGCGGTCCGCACGATCAGCTGACCATAGGCCGCATTGGTCTGCTCTGGGGCGTAGGTGAGCATGAAGCGACTGGCGCCGCGGCCGACGAATCCAGTGACCGCGGTCACCTCGGGCTGCTCCGATACCAAGCGCTCCAAGGTCGCCAGATCGCGCGCGGTGGCGCGCAGGTCGCTGCCTTGTGGCAACTGGTAGTGGACGTAGAAGAGCGGTGTGTTGGAGTTGGGAAAGAAGGCCTGCTTGACCAGGCCAAAGGCGGCGATGCTTGCGGCGGTGATCGCGACCAGGATCAACACCACCAGCCAACGCGCCCTCAGGCTCAGTCCCAGGAGCGCGCGATAGGCACGGTAGGGTCGCCCGCCATAGGGATCGCGCCGCGCCTCGGGGGGCGTGGTGCGCAACAGATAAGACCCGAGCAGCGGGGTCACGGTGATCGCCAGCACCCAGCTCAGGAGCAGCGAGATGGCGATCACGGCGAACAACGAGAAGAGAAACTCGCCGGTCACGTCGGGGCTCAGACCGATCCCGGAAAAGGCCATGATGCCGATCACGGTGGCACCCAGCAGCGGGATCTGGGTGCGGCTGGCCGCGACACGCGCGGCCTGGATCGCGGTGGCGCCACGCTGCATGCCGATCAGCATGCCCTCGGCCAGGACGATGGCATTGTCCACCAGCATCCCCATGGCGATGATGAGCGCGCCGAGCGAGATGCGCTCCATCTCGATACCGAGCAGACGCATGAAGAAGAGCGTGCCCAACACGGTCAGCAGCAGGGTCGCCCCGACGATCACGCCGACCCGCCAGCCCATGAAGAGAAAAAGCACCCCGATGACGATGGCGATGGATTGGGCGAGACTGACGATGAAGGCGTCGATCGCCTGCTCGACCACCAGATGTTGTTGATAGATTGGACTGAGCGTCACACCGAGCGGGATCGCCTCGGCGAGGCTGGCCAGATGGGCATCGACAGCCTTGCCGATGGTGACGATGTTCGATGTCGCATTGCCGGCCACCGCGAGGGTGAATGCGCGCTCGCCGTTGTGATGGATCAGATGGGCGGGTGGCTCGATCTCGAGTCGACTGATACGCGCGATGTCGAGGATACTGATGAGCCCAGTGCCGCCGGCCGGGCCGATGCGCAGCCGCTCGATGTCGGTCAGCGAATCCAGGCCGCCGCGCGGACCGATGCGGATCTCACGATCGCCGATGCTCGAGCGACCCACCGCAGGCAGGTCGCTCTCGGCGCGAAAAAGACCCAGGATGGCCTCGGGTGCGATGCCAAGCGTGTTCAGACGCTCGCTCGGTAGCTCGATATAGATCGCCTCCTCGGGCAAGCCGGCCAGCTCGACCTTGCTCACTCCAGGCACGGTCAAGAGCTCGCGTCGCAACAAGCGGCCGAGCTCGCGCTGCTCGGCCGCGCTGAAGCCGGGGGCGGTGACGGCATAGAAGAGACCGAAGACATCGCCGAAATCGTCGTTGACGATGGAGCGACGGGCGCCGTCGGGCAAGTCATCCTGGGCATCGCCGATGCGCCGACGCAGCTCGTCCCAGACCTGCGGCATCTCGCGAGGACCGTAGTGGTCATCGATCTCGACCTCGATCTGCGACATCCCGGGCATGGACTTGGAGATCACCCGCTTGAGCTGCGGCATCTGCTGCACGACCGACTCCAGACGCTCGGTGACCTCGCGCTCGACCTCCTCGGCGCTGGCCCCCGGATAGGCCGTGAAGATGAGCGCCTGCTTGATGCTGAAGGCCGGATCCTCGAGCCGGCCGAGCGTGGTCAAGCCCCATAGACCACCGATCAGACAGAGCAGGATCAGCAGCCAGGTCAACACCGGCCGGCGGATGGCGATCTCGACGATGCTGACCGAGGCGGTCGCGGATGGACGCAACGCCGAGCCGGACCCGGGCACGGCGCTCAAGGCTCGAATGGACGCACCGCCTGCCCGGCATGCAGATGCTGCACGCCGATGGCGACGATGCGCTCACCAGGGAGGAGTCCGGCGCGGATCGGGACCTGATCACCCTCGGGCAATCCGGGCACCACCTGGCGTGGCTCGACACGACCACTCACGGCCTCATAGACCCACACCCGGGCCTCGGTCGCGCCACTGGTGTCGATGGCGCTCAGCGGCACCAACACTGGAGGCTGGACGCCATTCGGGGTGGCAGCGCGCAGCTCCACGGTCGCGGTCATGCCGGGCAGGACTCGCGGGTCGCGCGGACCGCTGATGGCCAGACTGACCTCGAAGGTCTGGGCGACCCGATCGGCTTCGGTCACGAATTCACGCAGCTCCAGCGGAAAACTCGTCTCGGGCAAGGCCGCCAGACGCGCGGTGGCGGTGAAGCCGCGTGGGTCGCGCGCGAGCCCGATGAGATCCTCGGGCAGCGAGATGCGCACTCGCAGCTCGGTCACGTCCTGCACCCGGACCACTGGCGTGCCAGGACTGACAAAGGTGTATGCATCCACCAGGCGCCGCGCGATCAGTGCCGGAAAGGGGGCCTCGATGAGTGTGAGCGCGCGGTTGCGCCGCGCGGTCTGGAGCGCGACCTCGGCGAGCTTGAGGTCGGCGACGACCTCGTCGAGACGCGACTGCGACACCGCGGAGCGCTTGAAAAGGTCGCGGGCGCGGTCATGCTCGGCGCGGGCGAGTACGAGCGAGGCATCGGCACGGGCCAGCGCGAGCTCGAAATCGGCCGGGTCGAGCGCGGCAATGCGCCCGCCACGTTCGATGAGCTCGCCCTCGCGCACCGGCAGATCGACGATCTGGCCGGCGAGCTGGAATGCCAGATCGACACTGCTGCGCGGCTCGACACGACCGACGAAGCGACGCTGATCGAAGGCCGCCGCGGCAGCGACATGGATCAGCCGCACGGTGGGCGGCGGGGCCAAGGGCGCGTGCTCGGCGGTGGACTCGCCCGAGCAGCCCCCGACCGACAGCCAGACGAGCAGCGGCAGCGCCCAGCGTGCCAGGAGGAGTGTCACTGAGCCCCCTCGAGTGTGTCGATGAGCACACGCAGACGCCGCAGCAATGCCGCGCGTTGAGCTGGATCGGTGGGCGGCAGACCCATCAAGCGCTGGAAGCTCAGACCATCGAGGATGCTGTAGAGGAGTAGACCAAGCTCGCCGTCACCTGCCTCGGCGCGCACCTGCTCCTGATAGCGCCGGCTCAGGGCGCGGACCGGATCCAGGAGCTCAGGGGTCTCGGCGGCGGCGACGACGATCGCCATCTGTCGCTCGGCATCGGTCTGCTCGAGATGATCATAGACCGCCAGCATGGCACGCAGTGTCGGATTCGGCTGATCGGCGGCGCGCGCGCGTGCTGCCACGAAGACCGCTTCGGAGGTCTCGATCAGACGCTCGAGCATGCCATGCAAGAGCGCGGTCTTGGAGCGGAAGTGATAGAGCACTCCGCCCTTGGTGAGTCCGGTCTCACGCGCGACCGCGGCGAGCGTGAGCCAAGCCGCGCCGTCGCGAGCCGCGACCCGCTGCGCGGCATCCAGGATCTCACCGCGCGCATTGCGCGAGCGAGTGCGTGGGGGCTGGGCGACAGCCATGCTTCAGAGCGTCCAGTGAAGTGTCTGACCGCATGGTACAGTTTTGGTGACCGGACAGGCAATGCAAGCCGCCGTGCGCGTCTGCAGGATCAAGGCATGAAAAGACTCGCGGCCGCCGCCGGGGCGGATGGGAAGTAGAGATGGAGATAGGTGGCCCGCACGGATCCCAGCGCAAAGAATGACTCGCCGGCCTGTCCATCGGCGCGGCGGCGCCCGCGCAGCAGCGGCCGCATGGACGTTTCCATGACCGAGTGATGGAATGTATGACCGCGCAGCTCACCCCTCGGCAGGCACAGCGACTCCAGGCCGAGTCCGGCCAAACGCGGCATCAAGCACGCATGGCCAGGCAACAGACCGACCATCTCACCGCGCTCACCCGTGCCATCGGTGAGCGATTCGAGCAGATAGAGCATGCCGCCGCACTCGGCATAGATCGGCCGTCCGGCCCGTGCATGGTCACGCAGCGAAGACTTCATCGACTGGCTGGAGGCGAGACGTTGGAGATGCAGCTCGGGATAACCGCCCGGCAGATAGATGGCATCGGCACTGATGCCGCTGTCGGCGAGTGGTGAAAACTCGCGCAACTCGGCGCCGAGTGCGCGCAGCAGATCGAGATTCTCTGGATAGATGAAGCTGAAGGCCGCGTCGCGGGCCACCGCGATCCGGCAACCGCGCAACAGTGGGGGCGGTGCGCCGAGATCGGGCGGCGCGACGAACCGGACCGGAGCGGGTAGACGCGCGAGCGCGCTGTCGCCGAGTGCCGCGGCCGCCGCCTCGATGCGTTGGTGCAGATCGGCGATCTCGACGGCCTGGATCAGCCCGAGATGACGCCGCGGGAGCTGCGCCTCGGCGACCCGCGGCAGGGTGCCGAGCAGGGTGACCTCGGGTGGCATGCCCGCGGCCAGGAGCTCGGCATGGCGCGCGCTCGCCACCCGGTTGGCGATGACCCCGGCGACAGGCAGTCCCGTCCGATAGCGGGCCAGTCCGAGCGCCAGCGCACCGAAGGTCTGACCCATCCCGCTGGCATCGATGAGCACCGCCACCGGCACGCCGAAACGCTCGGCGAGCACGGCGCTGGATGGATCGCCGTCGAACAGACCCATCGCCCCCTCGATCAAGATCAGATCAGCGCTGCCCGCCGCCTGATACAGCTTGTGACGCGACTGCGCCTCACCCACCATCCACAGATCCAGACACTCGACCGCAGTCCCCGCGGCCTGCTCCAGGATCATGGGGTCGAGGAAATCCGGGCCCATCTTGAAGACACGCACGCGCCGGCCCTGGTTGCGATGATGGCGCGCCAGCGCCGCGACCAGGGTCGTCTTGCCCTGCCCAGACGCAGACGCGGCGAGAAGCCAGGCAGGGCAGTGCCGCGCCCCAGCGGACCGATTGCTGCTCAGGATCGTCGACCTCCATCGTTGGTTCAGCATGCATGCTCGAAATTGGTGCGAGGCGGGCTCCGCCCCTGGTCCATCGACCTGACATCGCTGGATCAGCACGCATGCTCGAAGCCCATTGGATCGGCTGCCCGAAGCCCATTGGATCAGCGCCGTCCAACGCACGCCCGACCCCAGCTTAGAATGATCCAGTCCGACCGGCCAGACCCCAGCGACTGATCTCAGGTCACCCGTCTCACATGAGGGCCTGATCCCGCTTCACCCACCAGACCCCAGTGAAACCGATTCACACCGTCTAAGCCAGGGCATCTGATCGAAGATCATCACTCGGGGCCTGGAGGCCCCGACTCCTTTGGGGCCAGCGCCCCCCAGGGGAGTCGGGGCGTCCTCGCCCCGAGGAAGGACAGACAGAACACCGATCCCGAGGCCGGGCGCGCATGGCGACCTCGATTTGGCCTGAAGGC
>RZZN01000117.1 GCA_009929855.1 Gammaproteobacteria bacterium | reverse complement strand
GTGTTGAGCAACGGAAATGGGCTAAAAGCCATGGTCGCAATTCGGTCAGCAGCACGGGGGGACGGCGATTTTTTAGGGTTTTCTTTCAGGCACTAAATAGGGAATGAGTTGATCGGAGGAGTTCCATTTGAGCTCCGGAAGTTTGCCGTCGAGAATCGCGTCCGTTCTCGGGCGTTTGGCCGTCATCAGCTCACGGATACTGACGCCGGCGGGCTCGCAGGAGCGCGTCGGGACACCGGACGCACTCGGCACGACCAGTCCGGGATGGTGCACCAGTGTGCCGATCGAGCTCCCGCCCGTCTGGGTTCCCGAGCCCCCGTACGTCAGCGTGCCTTTGACCGTCCCACTGCCGCTGAGGCTGTAGTTGCCGGCGACATTGGCGTCTTGGCGGACCTTGGCACTTCCAACCGCGGTGAGGTTGCCTTGGACATCGACAGTGCCGTCGACATCCGCACTGGAGGTGAGTGAGACGTGGCGGCCCTGGATACCCGCCGGCAAGGTCAAGGGCACGTGCATACAGTCGTTGTGGGACGAGGGGCCCAGCGCGAAGCTCCCGAAGGTGCTCAAGTCGCCGGTGGTGGAGATGCGACCGCAGACACGCGTATTGCTGTTGGTGGTGACGTTGCCCCCGGCGATGAACTCCCCCATCAATGTCCCGCCGATGTTGCCGCCGGCGGTGGATCTGGCTGATCCGTAGATGGCGGCGTTGCCGTTGAGATCGATCCGACCGCCGGCGAGTCGGTTGGAGATGTTGGCCCGGTAGAGCTCGCCAAGCCCCGGCGCGAGCGAGTCGTGGCTTCGAATACTCCCGCTGCCACTGACGGTGACATTGCGGCAAGCGGTGAGCACATCCTCGAACAGCGCGGGACCGGGGCGGGAGGCTTCGAACATCATCACCAGCGTGCGTCCCTCACGGGGACCGATCCCCTCGGTGAGTCCGACCACGCGCAACCGGACCAGTCCATTCACCGCAGCGATATCCTCGACGAAATAGCTGGACAGCAGATCGGTCCCGTACGGCATGGCACTGTTCGCGCTGGTCCAGGTGATCGACGGGATCAGGTCGGTGATCACCGACCCGCTCCAAACCACGCCGTCGGCCGGCGGCGCCAAACCGCCGGTCACGGCAGCCACGAGCGCATCGGCCGCCTGCTGCAGGCCTGCCTCGGCGGCCAGAAAGGCATCGAGATACTGGCTTTGATGAGACGCGATGCGCGTATTCTTCTGATTGACGGCGATCGCCGTCACCCCGCTGAGTGTCATCACGGTCAGCAGGACCAGTGCGATGGGCAAGACGGCCCCACGTTGCGCTGCGGACGACATGGACTGGCTAAAAGACATCATGGCTGGACCCCGGCTGCAAGAATACGGGCGCGGACACCGATCGATAGGGTGATGCTCTGATCGGGAACACTAACGGCAGGATCGCCAAGAGCGGTGTAGGTCAGCCGAACACCGTCGACCGTGGCCCAGTCCGTCGGGATCTCGCCGAGGGGTTGGAGCACGCCGTCATCGTAGTAACGGAACGCCAGGTCGGCGATGTCCGGAACCAGCAGCTCGACGTCGCCACCGTTGGGCTGACACCCGAGGAAGGACACCGTCACCCCGTCGATGACATGCGTCGCGATCAGAAAGGTGTCGGTGCTGACCGCGGCCAGCGGATGACCAGCGCAGTCCTGCTGCTCCAGCGACGGATCGATCGCATCGTTGTAGGTCACGCTGACCCGATCGACGGTGCCGGTGATGGCGTTCCCGGCCGATGTGCCGTAGCCGGCCTCGCGGATATGGCGCGCAAGGAGATCGCTGGCCGCCAGAATCGAGATGCTTTGCCGATTGAGCGCGGTTTGCATGGCGAGCACTTGGCGCGCGGCGGCTTGCGCCTGAATGACCGCGCCCGTCAGGAGCAGGCCGAGCACCATGGCAATCAACAGCTCGACCAGGGTGAATCCATGCTGGCTCCTCATCTCATCCTCCGTTCATTGCTGGGGAAGTGTCGACCAGAGACTCACTTCATGGCTGAATGAATGGCGTGATACGTCTACATCGGGGTCATCCATCCATCGCGTGCGCTGCTCCCAAGTCACCGTCACGACATGCGAATCCGAGCCCACGACAATCTCCCCCCGTCCACCGGGGAGTCGATGCTCGAGGTCTTCCTGCCATTCGATCAGATAGTCATCGACATCGCCCGTGATGCGGATGTGCTCGACCATGTCCTCGGCGGCGAGACTCGCCAGGACACGAAAGTGCATGTCCTGGCTCGCCCGCAGGGCGCTCAAATAAAGCCCCGCGAGACCGAGCATTCCGATCGACAGGACCAGCATCGCAATCAGGACTTCGATCAGCGTGACACCCTGTTGGCGCTGGCGTGGACAGCGGATCATGAGCAGTCATCCACCTGAACCCGGGCGAGTCCGATCCTGGACACGCAAACGTGACGCGTGCGGGTGCCCTGAGGGGCGGAAATCCTGAACCCAACCGAGTTGCCGAGAAGGTAGCCACGGGACGTGAAGTCGATCACGGTGATGTCACCGACGATGGTCGCCCGATCGATCGGCGACTGGATCCCGAGGGTTTCACCCGAGTCCGAGCAGGCGCGTTCGATCAAGATCCAGCCGCTCTCCCAGGCGTCCGAATCTCCGCAGCTCGAGCCATCGTCGCTTTGGCACAGACAGACCGGGCGCCCCCGCGTCACCGCCTCATGACGTGCTTGGTTGATTGCGCCAAGCATGGCGTTTGCGGCATCGGTGACCGAGCTGTTGGCGGCATGGACGCGGAAATTCGGAACTCCGAGCGAGATCAGGATGACCAGCAGGGTCAGGGTCGCCAGCAGCTCGATGAGGGTGAACCCGGCAGTCGGGAGGCGCGCGCACCGGACCTCTGCCAAACCCTGAACGAGGGAATTATTCACATAATGTCGCTTTTTCTGGATGGTGCCGGTTGGTGGAGAAGGCAACGACTGTTTGATCATGAGTGACCTCGATTCAACACTCGTGAAACGCCTATCGATACCGATACGCCAAACAGGAGCGCGATGCGTGATCCAATGGTCCATATGCGACATGACCGCGATCGATGATGACCACACCCGATGACCGCGCACCAGCCGAGGCGCTTGCGCGCTCTTCCAGGACACATTTGGAATGATGCCATCAGACAGCGAAGCACTCTGATCACTCCTTATCATCATCAGGATCCTTGAGCCGGTCATCAGTCCATCGTATTCCCACGTATCCATATCCTCGGGGTTCGAAAAATGTTTTGACGAGGTCAACTCGTTACTGAATGAATCGACCGATTTCCAGTAGATTCAGACCCCTTGATTTCGTCGTGACACCGCCGGTCGGCACCCTCACAACCGCTGATCGCCAGCACATCAGCAACCCTTGACTGAGTGATTCGTCGAGACCGAATCGAAGTGTCGGTGATTGTTTAGAGAGCACTGATGTTCTCGATCGGAATCTTTCGAGCATCGGTCATGCAATCGATCATCATAGGAAAGATATCGATTCGTGAAAAAGCGCTATAGTGTCAGTCTAGACAATAGATGAATAATGAAAAGGAAAGATTTATAACAAAATATGTCAACTTCCCCTTGTCCACAGCCGTCGCATGGCCGGTACCGCTCAACTTGATCGGGTGCCATGGGATCAACGGCCGGCAATGAGATGAGCATAAGAGGCAGGGATCATTGCACAGGGATTCGACACATCCTGTCGAAACGGTCATCCTGGTGGGGCGTCCGTTCGCGCAGTATGACCTCCTTCGACCCTGTCTCCCTGGTCATTGAAGAAACCAATGCCGCGAGCCGCCATCATGACGGCATGAGGAGTGATCGAACCGCTTCGCAAGCTTGCGAAGCGCGCCCTGATGTCTACGGGCGCCACCCCGCTGGGCTCCCGGCGCTCGGCAGGTCTGCGCGATGGTCATGCGCCGGATCGTGGCGCGGGCCGAGGCACTCGCGAGGGCCTCGCGTTGAGGTCCGCACGTCCCGCCGCCACCTCAGTCAGCGAAGTCACGCCCCTGCACCCACGCCATGACCCCGACCCGAGCCCCCATGAGCGACACCAGCATCCCAACACCGCCCACGACCCTCGCCGATGTCCGTGCCGACCTCACCCGTCGCGAGGTGGTCGACACCAGCGCGATGTCCTGGGAGGCCAGCCCAAGCGGCACCGTCTGGCGCAAGCCGCTGTACCGCGAGGGGGGTGAATTCGGCCCCGTCACCAGTCTGGTGCGCTATGCCCCCGGCGGGGCCTTTCCCGAGCACGCCCATCCCGAGGGCGAGGAGATCCTGGTGCTCGCGGGGGTCTTCTCCGACGAGCATGGCGACTATCCGGCCGGCACCTTCCTGATGAATCCACACGGCAGCCGCCATTCACCGCGCTCCGCTCCAGGCTGTACGCTCTTCGTGCGACTGCGCCAATATCCGGGTGCCGATCGCCCGCGCCTGGTCGAGGACACACAGGCCCCAGACGGTTGGCGCCCCGGTCTGGTGGAGGGGCTCAGCGTGCGACCACTCTATGCTCAGGCTGGTCATCCGGAGAGCGTCGCCCTGGTGCGCTGGGCGCCTGGGACGCGGTTTCAGGCCCACACCCATTGGGGCGGCGAGGAGATCCTGGTGCTCGAGGGTGAATTCGCCGACGAGCACGGGCGCTACCCCGCGGGGACCTGGCTGCGCAGCCCGCATCTGAGCCGGCATGCCCCGTTCTCGGACAGGGGCTGTCTGATCTATGTGCGGGTCGGGGGGCTTTGAGCACGCGATCGGACCCTCTGGTGCGACACACTCAAGGCGTTGTCGCTCCGCGCCTTGGCCGCCTCGACCTCCAGCGTCACTTCATCGGCGTCGGTCCGGGCGACCCACCGAGGTGGCGCGCCCGGCCTTCAGGGACCAGAAGGTGATGGTCTCGAGCAGAACGGTGATCAGTGGCTGGTGTTCGGGCGCCGCCGCGCGCATCGCCTCCATGAGGTCACTGGCGAGCGGGAAGGACGGGCCCTGGCGGTAGCGCCCGAGGAAATCCGCCAGCGCGGCGTCGAAGGCCTCGGCGCCGAGTGCATCGCACAGGTCATGGTCACACAGGCCAGCGCCGATCGGCGACGACGGATCAAGTGGACCATGGCAGTCAGCTCAGTGGAGTCTGATGTCGCTGTTTGGCGCGGCCTGACCGCTCACCCAATGCGGCAAGAGCAGTGAAGGTCAGTGGAGGTTCGCGGTCACTCATCGGCACGATCTCGGCCAAACACAGGGGTCCAGGCGTGGGACATGCCCACGGGTCGGGGGCATTATAGACTGCACCGTGGTGACGCTCGCATCATCACGTCAACACGGAGAATCCGCCCGGTGGTCCACTTGCTGGTCGACGACGAAAGCATCCAGCCGAAATCGCTCGAGGCGGTCTACAGGATCGGCGGCAAACACTAGGGTTTCGGTCAGGCCCAGCTCATCGGCCACGTAGCGCGCGACGGTCTGGTTCAGCCAATGAGGTTGATGCGCGTCCGAGCTGATGACGAAGCGAAAGCGCTCCCGAAAGGGACCATAGAAGGCGCGCCAATCGCACTGCCACACATAGCGGTTGTTGATCTCGACCAAACACTCGGGCGGCACGCGCGTCAGATCGGTGTCGAGCGCATTGGGGTGGGCGACGATCACTGGCCGGCCATCCGCGACGAGCCGCTCGAGCGCGCGGTATTCGGCATCCCGGTCATAGCAGTGGAAGACCCGATAATCGCAGGGTGCAGCGAGCGCCTCGTGCACATAGGCATGACCGTCGATCTCGGTGCCGACCCACAGCCCGGCCGCGCGCACCTCGCGGGCATAGTCGTCAAAGTCATCGCCGATCAGCTCGAAATGATCGCTGATCCCCAGGATACGGGCATGCCGAATGGCCGCGACCAGGGCAACGGTCTGCTCCGCGTCGATCGCCGGGTCACCGGCCGACCAGCTGGTATGGAGATGCAGATCCTGGGGCAGGGGTGCGGGGCGCAGCGGCGCGGGTGTCATGGGTGTCTGATCCAGCATGGGGAGAATTCGTTTCGAGTATAACCGAGACCACGCGGTGCCGATGGCGCCGATCGGATCATTCCGGCTCGGGCCTCGGCTGCCCGTGGATGGCCGAGCCGCTCGAGCAGCTCGGCCAGGCGGGTGAGTGGAAGCAGGAGTGGGGTAGGGGAGTCGGTCATGGCGGTGCTCGCGGATGGATGATGAGGATGGATGAGACCTTGATCCTAGCCCATCCTTTACAACCTAGACTTCGAGTCCGATCGCCACCAAGGAACGCGATGTCTGCTTTTTCTCGTCTTGCTGTTAGCAAGGCCAACCCGCTCATTGAGGCCACCATCATCAGCGCCAACCTCGAAACCAAACCGTTCGAGCGGATCATCGTCCACCATCAATGTTCCAGAGGACCTAGCCATGCCCACGCTGCGCCTGCTGACCAATGTCGAGATCACCCCCGAGTCGCGCCCCGCCCTGATGGCCCGCGCCTCGCGCACCGTTGCCGAGATCCTCGGCAAACCCGAGTCCTATGTCATGGTGATCCTGGAGAGCGGACGCGACCTGATGTTCGCCGGCACGGCCGATCCAGCCGCCTATCTCGAGCTCAAGAGCCTGGGGCTTCCCGAATCGCGCACGCCCGAGTTTTCACGCGCGCTCTGCACCCTGCTGGCTGACACCCTCGGCATTGCGCCCGAGCGGGTCTACATCGTGTTTGCAGCCCCACCCAGG
>RZZN01000319.1 GCA_009929855.1 Gammaproteobacteria bacterium | reverse complement strand
GGGGCCCAAGAGTGAGTGGACTGGAAGACTGGGGGAGCGATCCCACCGAGGAGTACCAGGCAGTGATGCGCCAGGGCATGCCCGGCGACCACTACCTCGTGGCCTTGAGCAGCCGCGAGGCCCTGAAGTGCGCCGAGCTGACGAGGGCCGCCCTGGACGGGAACATGCTTGCCGCTGACGCCGCGCGGGACGTGGTGCGGCTCCTGGCAATCCTCGCGCTCACCGTCGACCTCGAGGTCGAAGACCCCACGCTGGAAGACCTGCGGGCGCGCCTCGACGACTACCCCTGGCCGCCCTAGGACACCTGGCCCGCATCCCACAGGGAGAACCCGACGCGTCCACGGGTGCCGAGGTGGTCCGACGCGCCGGCGGGCTTCAGGCTGGCTCTCCATGCTGACGCGCGCCCTTCGGGCGCTTGTCTCCGCTACGTCCAAGACCTGACACATCCCCCCGTTCAGTGGGAGCCCTGAGAAGCCGCGAGCAGTGACGTAGTGGGTACAGATCGGGGGCCGGGTTTACTGTGAATGCTGTTAATGCTCCCAATGCTGTGATTGTCAGCTATGTGGGCGGCGGCGGGACGCGCCAGCTCCTTGGGGTAGGTGCCTTGGGGGGTGATGTTCCGTCGTACCGCCGCGGCCGCCACCCTTGACCACACCCCCAGCCCGCCGCATCGCCGGGGGAGCGACCGCGTCGGAGGGGTGTTACGACCAGCACACGATGCTGTGAATGCTGCCATTGCTCCCATTGATAGCAATAGCCCCCGGACGCCCGTCAGTGCGGCACTCTAGGGTGAGAGGTTCGGCTCGCGGGGCGGTTGCCCTGGGCATGGACGTCCGAGAGGAGGGGAGTCGTCATGGGAGCTGTCGATCCCGCCGTGGTCGAGCGCTGGACGACGCTCCTGGACCAGGATCCTGCCGAGCGAGAGGTCCAACGATTCCTCGAGCAGCACCCTTCGCTCCTCGTCGGTGACCAGACCAGCCCTCTGGGCGGACTCATCTTCACCCAACCGCGGCTCCAGGGACTCGGAGCACGCCAGTTCCCCGACTTCCTCTGGCTCGACACCACTGGTGGGGCCATCACGCCCGTCCTGGTCGAGATCGAGCGGCCCGGAAAGGCGTGGTTCACGAAGCGCGGGGATCTGACCGCCCAGTTCCACCAGGCACATCAGCAGCTTGGAGACTGGCGAACGTGGTTCCTCGAAGCAGAGAACCAGCTCCTCTTCCGTCGGACCTACGTGGACTGGCTGGGGGACTTCCGCAACCGCCCACTGCTGCCGCGGTACGTTCTCATCTACGGCCGCGACACCGAGTTCGACGCCGACGGCACAGGCAAGCGCGCCGGCCGACGTTTCGTCACCGCCCGGCGCCA
>RZZN01000318.1 GCA_009929855.1 Gammaproteobacteria bacterium | reverse complement strand
CGAGTCCGATCCGGTCTGGATCGAGACCAACGCCGATTACTACCACCTGCCGAAGGCACAGCACCCGAACAAGGGTGTCGAGTTCCATTGGTCGAACCTGTCGCTCACAGGCTTTGATCTTTCACATCGCCAGTCCCTCGGTTGGGACGAGGTCTCCAAGGAGGTCTTCACCTGGAACCCGGACCCGCGTCTGGGCCCGAACGCCGGCACCCGCCTGCGACAGCTCGCTGCCCAGTTCGACGCCGTCGATCTCTGGTATCGCGACACCGTCGGCGAGAGCCACAACCTCGACGCCCTGCTGCCGAACATGAAGCCACGCGTGCTGGTGGTGCACGTAGATAACGATCTGTGGCTGCTCGCCGACGAGGCGCGCAAGGCCTCGGAGCAGATCCCCGGCGGTCTCTACGCGGGGTTCTCCAGCCCCATCGCCCACTATGCCGTGTTCAAGGCACCCAATGTCCTGGCGAACGACGGCACCTTCAACGCCTTCATGCGCTCCGCCGGCATCACCGCCGACACAGGCGTGGTCTGCGAAGCGACCAACTACCGCCGGCCGCGGGTCAACATGCAGCCTGACCCGGAGCGGTCGTTCTGGCTCGACGAGATGGTCATGCCCTTCCCGGTCAAGTTCGCGCGGGTGACGGACCGGCGGGGCGTCGAGTGGGAGATCGGCTACATGGATGAATACTGCGGCGATGAGCCGAATCCGCCGACCCTGGTCATCGTCCACGGCAAGGGCGCCTTCGCCGGCCACTACGGGCATCTGATGCGCTATGCGGTGGAGCGCGGCTTCCGCGTCATCGCGCCGGACATGCCCCTGGCCGGCATCTCCGGACCCGGCAACCTGGACCAGCTCCAGGCGCGCTCGCTCGACGATGTGCGCGATGCCTTCCACGCACTGCTGGTCGGCCAGCTTGGGGTCGACAACGCCTGGTACTACGGCCATTCCCTGGGTGGCCAGACAGTGCTCGGCTATGCCCTGCGCTATCCCGAGGCCGTTCGCGGTCTGATCCTGGAGGGACCGGCCGGCCTGGAGGAGTACCCGAAAAGCTTCGAGCTGGGCGAGCAATCACTGCCCATCTGCGACCTCTCGATCGCCTATGACCTCGACAAGTGGCACGCGGCCTATGATCCGCTTGGACTGGTGCAGATCGAGCTGGATCGCACGCCGCAGGACATCCGCGACTTCTTTTACTTCCGGACGCGCGACGCGGCCGGCAACGCCGTGCCGAGCCCGCTGGGTTACTTCGTCAACGACACTGAATACGCCCGCCTGCACACGGATCAGCGCATCGCCATGATCAGCGGCAACCCGCGCGAATTCGAGCAATGGGCCTTCCTGTTCATCTACGACCTCTTCACCATCTGC
>RZZN01000317.1 GCA_009929855.1 Gammaproteobacteria bacterium | reverse complement strand
GGGGGGCGCAAGCCCCCCGTTTGATCCCCCCGCCGCGCGGCACGTCCTGTGCCGCACAGCAGCAGAAACAGACCATTGGAGACCCTCCATGGCTCGTCCCGCTCTCGCCGCCTCCGCGCGGCGCGACTGCATCATCGGCATTCGCCTGCCGCAGGGCGGCAAGGCGGCCCTGAAGCGCCGCGCGCGTTCCGCCCGTCGCAGCACCGCCGCGCACATGCGCCACCTGCTGATCTGCGGTCCGGTCGAGATCGTCTGGCACGAGGCGCTTGCCCTTCCGGTCTATCAGGAGCTGCGCGCCATCGGCATCAATCTGCGCCAGCTTTCCGAGCTTCCCGCCGAGGTCGCCGTGCGCGAGGCCATCCGCGTCTCGCACAAGCGGCTGTCCGCGCTGCTCGCGATCGGCCTCGGGGCCTCACGCGCGCTCCCCGAGGACGACGAGGAGGACGCGGTGCCTTCTCCTGCGCCGCAGAGCTTCCCCGAGCCGTGCTTCCTGCGCACCACGCGGGACGAGCGCGAGGTGATCGCGGCGCTTGCCGCCAGGGCCGGTCTGACGCTCTCCGATTACGCCCGCGAGATGCTGACGAGCGAGAAGATCATCGCGCACCGGCCTCGCGAGATCGAGGGGCCGTCGCCCGAGCGCCTGCATGCGTTCGGGGTGGACTTCAACGCCTTTACGCACCAGGCGAACATCGACCGCTTCGCGCGCGGCGAGGTTCTGCCGTTGCTGCGCGCCCTGGACGCGCTGCTCGGCGCGTTCGAGCGGGAGGACTAGGCGGCGATGATCGTCAAGGGCTTCCACACAGGGAGTTTCGGGGCGCTCGCACGGTACATCACGCACGACAAGGACCGGGCATCGACCGCCGAGCGCGTCGCCTGGGTGCAGATCGACAACTGCGTCACGGACTCGCCCGGACGCGTGGCCGCCGAGATGCGCGCGCTGGTCGCCCGGCGCGAGGCGCTGAAGGCAGAGACGGGCGTGTCCATGGCCGGGCGCAAGCTCAAGGAAGGCGATCCGGGGTTTCATCTGATCGTGTCGTGGGCCGGGGATGAGAACCCGGCGCAGGAGGAGGCGCTCGCGAAGGCGCGCGAGGCCGTCGAGGCCATGGGCCTCGGCCGCCATCAGCGTCTCATGGCCTGCCATACCGACAGCGGCAATATCCATGTCCATGTGCTGATCAACCGGATCGATCCGGAAACGGGCCGCGCGCATCCGCTCTCGTTGAGCAAGCGCAAGCTTCAGAAATGGGCGCTCGACTACGAGCGCGCCCAAGGGAAGATCCGCTGCAAACTGCGCGAGGAGAACGCGAAGAAGCTGGAGCGCGGCGAGAAGCCGCGCTACGACGATCCGGTCATCCGGGGAGCCTGGGAG
>RZZN01000116.1 GCA_009929855.1 Gammaproteobacteria bacterium | reverse complement strand
GCTTCTTCCATTGATTTACCTAATTCAATATCACCATCAAGATATGTATCACCAACTTTACGAATTACTTCTGCTGATATACAATCTTCAATAAATGCTTTTATCTCAAGATTTTTATCTTGTGCCACTTCAATAAACTTATCAGGATTTTTATTAATGAAATCTTCAATTTTAAGATCTTTTTCTTTTTCAGATAATGTTCTTACATCAAATCCTAATACAGCCATAATCATATCAATTTTCTTTTGATTATCAGCAAGTTTATAAAATTCTTTAAAAGCTTCTTTTTTAAGTTTAAGAAGGTTATATTTATTATCTATATCAATATTAGGATCTTCAATATAAAATCTTTTATTCCCTGTAGCTTCTCCTTTGTTAATAGCTACTTCCTGTTTATTAGCAATAGCAAATTTATACTTCACATAATCAACAGGATTAATAGGAACATTGTTTTCATCCACACCTATTTCAAGTTCATATGGTTGTTCCCATATAATCCTAATCACAAGGTTTTGGAAGTATTCCTGTACAAGTTTCTCAAACTGCGTGTCAGTTGTAGCAACACCAAGTATTCTTGGCATTATTGTCTTTTCTTCTTCTGGTGTTAGACCTGTTACAGTCATACCACTTTTGTTAAACGTAGCACCTATTGAAGTTATTGTTCCATTATAAACATCACTAACTATCTTTGAATTAGGTACTCTTCTTTTAATGTAAATTTTTCTACTTGGCATAAAATCTTTGTTTGTTTGTTACTTTAATTTAAAAAAAATAGGGAGAGGGTTTAGTCTCCCCCTATTCATTATTAATCAAAAAAATCACGAAAAATATGAACTGTTTACGAAAGGCCGCAATATAAGTGTAAGCAATTAGTTGCTCTTGCAATGTGGATACCAGTTGACTGCATGAAATGCACACTTGCACCATCAATATCAGATGATCTAAGGCCATCTCCACTAAATCCTGGAGGTATAGTGGAACCAGCCACTGCCCACATCATTTTATTATCATATCCTGATTTTCTAACCATTCTTACGTTCTGTTGTCCATCATATACTGACATATCCAAGAAGAGCATACGATATGATTCAAGTGGAAGTCCAGTAACAGGATGTAATTCAGAAGCAAGTGCAAACGGGCCATTATCAAACAAAGGAAGATGTCTTACAGTGATGGTATGTCCATCAATATGTTTGTAAGTAGTGAAGAAACCACCAAGTTGAAGGTTAGCACCACTACCAGTAACAAATTGACTACCATCAAGTTTCATATAAGAACGGCCTGCAATATCATCTTTCATTGCATTATCAAATTCCTCAAGTCCACCAATACCAGTGAAAAGAACAAGATTCATTTTTTGTGCATCTGAAGCACCATAAAGCATATGCCTTACTACATTCTTCAGTTTTTTGCTTGTAAGCTGACTATAAGATTCCACATTAGGAATTTGTTCAAATACACCAGCACCAATAGTAACTTGTTTGTTACTTGAAAGGTCTTTAAGGTGTACTGCACCCTGACTATCACGATTGTAACGTGAATACCAGTAAGACATCTCAACTTCTTCTTTCCACCTAAGATTATGTTGCCAAATCTCAAAGTCCATCCAGTAGTTAGTTGTGCCACCAGAATGTGAAAGTTGAATGTTTACAGTCCTGTTGGGAAGACCATTACCTTCATATGCATAAGATTTACGCAAAAGAGTAACCTGATTTCTCATTTTACTTGGAGCAACCCAATTACTTTCATTACCCCTTGATCCACCATAAGGTGTAACAGGTGCAAAAAGTTGAATAAATTTCAATCCTACTACTGTAGAAGGAACTGTATCAGTTGATTCAGTTGTACTAAGAACACATCTGTATTCCCAACCTGCTTCAGTTTGAATAGGATCAGCTACAATTTTAGCTTGGAAAGACTGATCACCAGGAGCAATCAAATATTCCCTTACAAACCATTTTTCCTGGAATATAAGTGTAAATACTGTATGTCCAAGACCTGAGCCTTTAACACCTACACATTGTACTGCTTTGTTGATTCTACCCATTACAGGCCAATCATACTCAACATCATTAGTTACGTAGTAATTACCAAGACCTTCAGTCAAGAAGGACAATGGAAAACGTTTGTCTTCCCTACCCGCAAGATGCGTTATAATAGGGGAAATGGTGTCTGGTTGGGTCAGGTAAGCATTTGCAAGAGAGTTTTCATCTGTCATACCTTCAGCATTCCAAACATCATTGTAAAGTCTTAATTTAGAAATGTTGTCTGCCATAATTTAATTGTTTAATTGTTTAATTGTTTAACTCTGAAAATCTCTGCAATTGCTTATATCTGTAGTCTACTTATTAATATGTGGGAATGTAATCATGGATAGTCCCTATCTCACCTTTTGAACCTTTAGGTGTGTAAGTAGAGCCTGATCCTTTCATAGCATTACCTTTCTTTTTAAGTAAACTTCTTAATTTCTCAGCATCTTTTGTATTTTGTCTTGATACACTAAGTTTAGAAATATCAAGTTTCTTGTACATTAAGTACTCCAAAGCAAGGACATCTTCAACTGACATTGATTCTCTTTCAATATCTCTTTGTGATTTGTCACCTTCTTTTGGAATAGCAAGCCATTCAAAAAACTTCTTTTTATCAGCTTCTGGAACAGCAATATTTTTTATATTACCACTATTAATAGTGTTTTGAACATCACTCCAATACTGTTTAGCTTCTTCTATTTGTTTTTTCTTTTCAACTTCTTTTTGTTCAATAAGTTGTCTTTTCTTATTCTCATGTATAGATTGGAGCTTAGGAAGTACTTTCTTAGCTTGTTTAGTTAATATTCCAGTATCTTCATAATCAGTAATAGTATCTTTAATCTCATCATCAGTAAATCCCTGTTCTTTAAAGAAAGCTCTTATAACATCTTTAGCCTGAGATTCATTATCATCATTAATTTCAATACTGGAGTAATCTGGTTCATTATTAATTTCAAAGAACTTTGATGGGTCTCCATTATTCATCCTGTATTGCATATAATCTGCTACATCAGGATAAGCTTCAAATACTTGTTGGAACTCATCTAAAGCCATTTTCTTTGCTACTTCTGTAGTGTATTGTTTTAAACCATCAATATCTTCAGAGAAATCCCCATCAATTTCATAACCAAAATGGTTTCTTATCTCTGTAAGAATACTTTCTTCATATTCTTCCTGTTGCTGGTTTTCAATACTATCTTCAATATTTAAATCTTCTTGTTTTTCTTCACCTTTATTATCCTCTTCACTTTCGTTCTTTACTTCTTTAATCTTTTCATTAGATGAAGTTTCTTTTTTTTCTTCTTGTTTCTCTTCTTTAGCTTCTTTTTTTTCTTCAGTATTAAATACACCGCCATCCTCTACTTCTATTTTTGTCAAATCTATGTCCATAATATCTTTATTTTTTACAAAATTATACTAAATTTTACATTACATTACTTATTAAAAGTATTACTTATATTTATATATACTTTATTTATTTTTTAGTTGGTTTTGGCTTGTTTTGTGCCTTAATTTTTTCAATCTTTTCTCTTGAAGCGTTTTGTTTATCAGCAATTCTTTCTTTAACTCTAAGTTCTTCTCTTGTTATTTCTTTATCTGCTGTAATTTTTTCTCTTTCCAGATTAAATTTATCCAAATCAAAGCCTTCTTCTTTACTTGCCACATCAAGTTCTTTAATATAAATTGCAGTATCAGCTTTAAGTTCTTCTACTTCCATTTGATGAATTTGCATATCTTCACGGTCTTCAATCTTCATTTGTTCTATTCTTTCTTGTGCAGCAGCTTCAGCTTCTTGTTGTTGTGCAGCCATTTCCTGCTCAATCTTTTCTATTTCCTGTAGTTTATTTTTTATACCAATGAAATTCTTTGCATCAAGTATTTCTGCAATAGTAGAAGGTCTTGAGCCATTCTGTGCAAATTGAAGTGCAAATTGTTTTAAGGTTTCAAGTTTTTCAGCTTCTTCACTCGATTTAGTAACAAACACACTATATTCAGATTCTGCATATTGTAGTTCTTCTATTTCAAGGAATATCTGTTTATATTCTGAATTAAGATATGTAGCTTTCTTTCCACCAGCCCATGCTATCTTAGAAGTATCAAGAAGACCATTAAGTTCTTTTTCAAGAAAATTATCATACTTCCTGAATATCTCTTCAGTCATAATTGAAGATTGGAATACTGCTCTTTCATTATTACCTACAGCATCTGATGCTAAAGTATTACCTTTCCTTTGCCTTGATATGCCAAGTACATCTTCCCACTCCTGTTTAACAAAATTAAGTAAATCAAACATCTTAGATATATAATCACCAAGTTGTGAGTTAAGTACCTGGAACTGATTGAATGTTACTCTTTCACCACTCTTACCTGTTGCAGTAGAATCAATAAATGCAAATCCATTAGCATCAGCATAATACATGAATTTCTCTTCATCCCATCCATGTCTTTTAGGTATAGTATTGATTTCCATAAGAATAATATTATCCTTATGTTTTGCAATAGATAATTCCAGTTTATAGTGGAATATGTTATAAAGTATTTGATAAGGCATACCAAGCATTACAGCACTTACATTAGGTGCATTCCTGTTAGAATATATTCTACCATTATAAGGTGCTCTACTGATTGATATGTTATTAAGATTATTTCTGGGTACTTCTGTAGGCCCAATATTTAAATAAATATCTCTACCTATTTTATATCCTTGCCAGTATTGGGTAATCCACTCCAATTCAACCATTTGGGTTTCAGGATCATCTATTTTAAATGTTTCATCTACAATCATTGATTGTGTTTCACCAAGCTCATCTATATAAGTAAGGAATACTACTTTTCTAAATGATTTCCATACACAATGATAAATACCTATTTCTTTATGTGCTGTATCAGTATTCTTATGTTGTGGTACAATCATATCCACAATATCATCATAACTATGTGGATCTTCAAGTTTATCTATTTCTTTTTCAGTAAGATAACTTCTAAACTTATCAATAACCCCATTAGGCGTATCAATTGATTTTCTGCATATCCATTGAGCATGTTCAATAAATTTTACATTAGGTGGTGCATAATAATCAATATCAAGTGGATTAACTATTTCATATTCAACATCATTATAACTAACACCCTTGTAACTATATACTTCACCAGATACAAGCCAATCAAGGAAACCTTCCTGAAACTCATCCCTAAGATTAAGATTATGATATAAGTAATCTAAAGACTGTTGGCCTATAATAGCCCTATTATCTTTATAAGACCTGTCAAATTCCTTAATAACTTCAGATACATCAGGTGTTTCTTGTGATTCAATACCTGTTTCCATACCTGATTCGTTAAGTTCGTTAATGAATTGTTGCTGTAAAATATTATAAATTACTTGTTGTTTAGCATCTTCAGCTTTAATTTGAACATCAGAATTTGTACATATTACAGAATAATGGAAAGGCTGTTTAGATTTCTCACCAATAAGTAAATCTATTACAGGTTTAATAATATTATAACTTCTTATCTTAGCAGGATATTTTTTATACTTTGGATTACTACTATTATAAGGATTAGTAAGGTGTTCATATAATTCGTTTTTAATGACACCATTATACATTTCATAAAGAGCTGCTATCTGCTTCTTAGATTTTCCACCATGAAAAGTAGAATTTTCTATTACAGCATCAATACATTGTTCCCCCCAAGATTTAGTACCATCTTTAGGTTTAGCAAGTTTCTCTTTCTCTGTTATTTTTTGTCTTGGGAATTTTGCCATAATATAGTTTTTTGCAAAATTAAATTACATTGTATCTTTTTAAGTATATTAAATATAAGTAATACTTAATATAGACTTAATAAAGTTCTCTATCCCAAAATGAATCACTTTCTTCATATAAAGCATCTTCATATTCCCTTCTGTAACTATCTTTAAGGAAATACATGCCTACTTTCATTGCAGACACCCTGTCAAAATTTCCCTTAATATCATATTTGATAAGCTCATCAAGTAATCCTATATCATATATGTAATGTAAGTTCCATATATGATTTCCATCAGCATCTACACCCCTTTTAGTTTTTAACCAGTCCCTAAAGTAAATATCCCCTTGTCCTTTTCTTTCATTAGTACCCATTGACATACCATATTTCCTACCAAGCTTTTTAAGGTGAATATTATCAGATTTATCAATAATCTCTATTTCTTCAATAAGCATAGGAATTTTCTTTTTCCTTTTAGCATAATCAATAATATTACCCCTGTCATTTTCAAATCCTATCTTAGCATTGTAATACTCAGCAAGTAAAAACAGGTTATCATTATATTCATCTTGTGAATGCGGTCTTCCTATATAACTTGCTACTATCATATCATCGGGAAAAGAAAATCTGTTTATCTTCTTTATAACATATGCAGCACCAATAGAAGCACCAGTAGTTTCATCAAAAGCATAAGGGTCAACTACTACAATATATATATCATCAGGTACTCTTCCTTCACTATCTCTAAAAGGTGCTTGGTATTGCATGATACATCCTGTAAGATCAACACCTGCTTTAACAGGAAAGTCAATTACAGGTCTTGCATTACCATCAGGTTTAAATTTTAATCCATCAGGGAACTCATGTACCCATCCTGCTACACCTATATTAGTATATCTGCTGTTTGATAGTATTTTGTTTCTCCAATCAGCTATATCAGCTACAGGATAAATATTA
>RZZN01000316.1 GCA_009929855.1 Gammaproteobacteria bacterium | reverse complement strand
GCGCACATTCGTCGCGGTGACGAACACCTTCACCGGGGAGGCGGCCAAGCGGGCGAAATCGATGGACTCGGCCAGGACGCTGCGCAGCGGATTGAAGTCATTGGGGTTCAGGTCGTAGGGCGAGAACAGTCGTGAGGCCAGATCCATGGCGATGAAGGCCGGGGAGTGGTCCATGGTCCACTGACCCATGAGGACATCCAGCGGGCTGCGGCGCAGGGGGCTCAGCAGCGCGGCCTCGGAGACCTTGCGCCAGAAGCGCTCCAGCGCGACGCGGGCGCCTTCTGGTCCGCCCGCGGCATAGCCGTCGCTCATGACGGCCGCGTTCATGGCCCCGGCCGAGGTGCCGGAGATGGCATCGACCTCGAGCCAAGGCTCCTGTAGGAGCCGATCCATGACCCCCCAGGCAAAGGCGCCGTGGGCGCCGCCACCCTGCAGGGCCAGGTCGACTGACACGGGCGTGCGATCGGCATCTGCGGGCGATGTGATCGGTGATTCTGGGTTGGCCATGGATGTTGCCTTAGAAGAGCGAAGTGTCTGTGTGGCTCGTTTGGTGGCGCACAGGTTATTGCCGGCTATTCTGCCCCTCGGCCAGGTCCGCGTGGGCCGGCGCGTGACGATTCTTGCTAATAGCTCACTATTGGTTGCTATAAGCTCACTTCTTGACCCGTGACTGCCGGTCAATAACCGATGTAGAACACAGCGGCAAGACCGATTTCAGATCAGACACAGGAGAGGCAGGTGCCACGTATTCAAGCCGGGACCATCGCGCTCAACTACCTCGAGCACGGCGACGGGGACAGCGTTGTGCTCGCCATTCACGGTAATCTCGGCTGTGCTCACTGGCTGGACCTGGCAATGCCGTTGTTGCGCCCCGGCATCCGGGTCATCGCCAGTGATTGGCGGGGCTGCGGTGCATCCGACAAGCCAGAGCCGGCGGTGGATTTTTCAAACTACAGCATGGCGACACACGCGGCCGACCAGCTGGCCCTGCTCGATGCCCTCGGCATCGAGTCCTGTCACCTCTACGGCCATTCCACGGGCGGGATCATCGTCTCCCACATGTTGACCATGGCGCCTAAGCGCTTTCGCAAGGTGCTGATGCTCGATCCGGTCAGCCCTCTTGGGCTCGAGCTGCACCCAGCCCAGCTCGATGCACTCGCTGCGATGAAGCTGGACCTCAACGTCTGCTTTGCCGGCCTGGCCACCGCGGCCCCGACCCTGTTTCGGCCCGAGAGCCTGGGCACTGCCCAGATGCCGGTCTTCGCGGAGTCGACCAGCGAGGCGCAGCGCGCGCTCTTCGTGCTGCTCGTCGACAAGACCCGCCTGCTGTCCGACGGCATCTGGTTCGGTACACCCCGCAACCTCGAACAGGAGT
>RZZN01000315.1 GCA_009929855.1 Gammaproteobacteria bacterium | reverse complement strand
GCCTGACCGGTGGCGCCCTGCTCGGGGCGGCCGCGACGCCTCGCCCGCCCAAACCGACGGCCAGCGGGCGCATCCTCGACGACGGCACCTACGAGGTCATCCTCGGCGACCAGTTTGTCATCCGTCACCAACCCGTGGACGAGTTTGACCGGCGCATGTTCCTGCTGTTTCTGCGTGACATCCACCTCGTGGCGCATCCCGGGCAACGACCGTTCCTCTGCCAGACGTGGCTGGCGCAGTGGTTCGGCACGCTCCAGGAATTGCTCAGTCGGTGGGAGGATTATCACGAGGCGGGCGATTGGCAACGCTTGATGAGCCGCCGTGATGGCCCCCTTCTGCCTCGTGCGCAGCAGCAGGCGCTCATCCAGTGCTGGGCGCGCCACCTCTGGTGGTCCGTCGCCGAGGTGCAGGCGGCTGCTGCGGCCGAGGGTCTGGTGCTCAGCGCACACGCCATCACCCAGCTGGGTCAGGACAGTGGGCTGCTCGCGGTCCGACGCGTGCTGCGCGAGCGCTTCCAACTCAGCGCTGAGACGCTCCGCCCGAAAGACGACTGGCTGGTCACGCAGCTGTTTGCGCAGATCGACCACCTCCAGGCCCACCTGGAGGCCGGCACGCGCCCGGTGGTCGAACAGCAGGGCGATCTGCGCGAACTGCTGGCGCTGCGCACGGAACTTGGCCTGGGCTCGGGCCGCGAGTTGGAGCGGCCGCTACCCTGGGCCGCGCACCTCCAGCAGGTGCTCTGCGGTGACTGGCAGGCGCTCGACGATGGCAGCATCCACTGTCCCCATTGTGGCAGCACGCAGGTACGGCGCAAGAGCCGCACGCCGCGCACCAAACGCTTCTACGATGCCGAAGGCCAATGCCAGACCGTCGACGTCTTCCGCTACTACTGCCAGAACCCGGCCTGCACGCACCAGACCTTCACGAACCTGCCGTCCGAGCTCATGCCGTATTCGCCGCATCGCGCTGCCGTCCAACTGGCGGCCCTGGGGGCCTATGAACTGGGGCGCGGGAGCTACCGTCGCGTGGCAAGCGGGCTGGGCGTCTCGACGGCGACCGCCTACCGCTGGGTCAGCCAGTTCGGCGGACAGCTGCTGCCGGTGGCGGCGCTGTTTGGGGTCGTCCGCAGCAGTGGGGTGGTTGGCGTGGACGAGAAGTGGGTGCGGGTGCATGTGCCGGGGAAGCACGGCTCTCGCTGGATGTACGTCGCGGTGGCGGTGGACTGCGTCAGCTCCGACTTGTTGCACATCGCCATCGCCCCACAGGCGGGCACGGCGAGTACGCAAGCGTTTCTGCTGGCGCTGAAGGCCAAAGGCTACCGCCCGCAGGTGATCGTGACCGACCTGAACCCGGCGTATGGGGCGGCGATCGCGGCCGT
>RZZN01000050.1 GCA_009929855.1 Gammaproteobacteria bacterium | reverse complement strand
GGCGAGGCCGTCGAGGGCCTGGTGCTGGGTCTGCGCGGCGCCAACGCGCGCGCGGTGGTCGAGGGCATCCGGGCCAAGCTCGACGAGCTCGCGCCCGCCCTGCCGCAAGGCGTGACCATCGACATCTTCTATGACCGGGGTGTGCTCGTGGACAAAGCCGTGCACACGGTCGTCAAGGCACTGATCGAGGCGACCCTGCTGGTCCTGGTGCTGCTGGTGCTCTTCCTGGGCGACCTGCGCGCGGCCTTGACGGTGGCCCTGATCCTGCCGCTCGCCGCGCTCGCCACCTTCATCCTGATGCGTCAGTTCGGTCTGTCGGCCAATCTGATGTCGCTCGGTGGACTGGCGATCGCCATCGGCATGCTGGTCGACGCGGCGGTGGTGGTGGTCGAGAACCTGGTCACCCAGCTCGGGCGCGGTGGTCGCGGTGGACGTCTGCCGCGTCTGCACATCATCTATCGGGCGACGCGAGAGGTGGCGCTGCCGGTCGCCTCCGGGATCCTGATCATCATCATCGTCTTCCTGCCCCTGCTGACACTCCAGGGTCTCGAAGGCAAGCTCTTCATGCCGGTCGCGCTCACCATCGTCTTCGCGCTCGCCAGCTCGCTGCTGCTCTCGCTGACCGTGATCCCGGTGCTCGCATCCTATCTGCTCAGACGAGGCGCTGGCGCTGATCAGGACGCGGCCCATGGCCATGGCGGGCATGCCGAGCCCTGGCTGGTGCGCGTGCTCACCCGCGTCTACCTACCCGTGCTCCATTGGAGCCTGCGTCATCCGTGGCCCTTGGTCGGAGCGGCACTCGTCCTGTTGATCGCCACGGCCGCGCTCTACACGACCATTGGCAAGTCATTCATGCCGACCATGGATGAAGGCGACCTGATCGTTCAGCTCGAGAAGCTGCCCTCGATCAACCTGGCCGAGTCCATCGCCATCGATCAGCGCGTCCAGACGGCACTCCTGGCCGAGGTGCCGGAGATCGCCGCAATCATCGCGCGCACCGGCTCGGACGAGCTCGGTTTGGACCCCATGGGGTTGAATCAGACCGACAGCTTTCTGGTCCTGAAGCCGCGCGAGCAGTGGCGCTTCGCGAGCAAGGACGAGCTGATCGACGCGATCCGCGCCCAGCTCGAGGGCTTTCCTGGTCTCGACTATGCCTTCACCCAGCCGATCGAGATGCGTGTCTCCGAGATGCTGACCGGGGTGCGGGGTGATCTCGCGGTCAAGGCACTGGGTCCGGACCACGACCAGCTCAACCGCATCGCCGCACAAGTCGTGGCGGTGTTGGAGGGCATCGAGGGGGCTCAGGACGTTTACACGCCACGCAACGAGGGCGCGCAGTACCTGAACCTGGTCGTCAATCGTCTCGAGGCCGGGCGGCTCGGGGTGGACGCCGATGCGCTCGCCGACCTGCTGCGCGCCCAGGTCGAGGGTCTGACCATCGGCACCGTCGATCGCGAGGGCCGGCGCCGGCCACTGCTGGTGCGGGGCGCCGAGGCGCTGCGCGCATCCCCGGCACGCTTCACCGGACTCCAGGTCTCGCTGCCCGACGGACGTGCCGTGCCACTTACCAACCTGGTGCGTGTCGAGCGCACCGAGGGGCCGGTCGCACTGGGGCGCGAGCGCGGCAACCGCATGGCGGTCGCCATCGCCAATGTCGATGGACGTGACCTGGTCGGGTTCGTCGCCGAGGCCCGTCAGGCGGTGGCCGAGCAGGTCGAGCTGCCACCCGGCTACTGGCTGGAATGGGGTGGCGAATTCGAGAATCAGCAGCGCGCGGCGGCGCGTCTGGCCCTGGTGGTACCGGTCGCGCTCGCACTCATCTTTCTGGTGCTCTTCTCGACCTTTCGCTCGGTCAGACAGGCGGCACTGGTGCTGGCGAACGTGCCATTCGCCCTGATCGGCGGCGTCTTCGCGCTTGCCCTCACCGGCGAATATCTCTCGGTACCGGCCTCGGTCGGCTTCATCGCGCTGCTCGGCATCGCGGTGCTGAACGGCGTGGTGATGGTGACCTACTTCAACCAGCTGAGCGCGCTCGGCCGGCCGATCGAGGAGGTAGTGGTGGAGGGTGCGCGGCGACGTCTGCGCCCCGTGCTGATGACCGCGAGCATCGCCGCCTTCGGCCTGGTCCCGCTGCTGTTCGCCACGGGTCCAGGCTCGGAGATCCAGCGGCCCCTGGCGATCGTGGTCATCGGTGGTCTGGTCTCGGCCACCCTGCTGACGCTCATCCTGCTGCCGATCCTCTACCGGCGGTTTGGCGGGGAGGTGTCGCAATGACACGCGAGAGATCGGCGTGGAACGGCCCCGCTAGCGTGCTGGGGCCTCTGATTCATCACACTCTGGAGTTGAACGATGATCCTGAAAGCACTCTTTAATCCTGTCCTGATGCTGTTGCTCGGGATTGTCCTGATGGCCGGGGTCCAGGCTGGCGAGTTGAGTCTGGTCATCGACGAATCGACACCAGTGATCCCAGCCGATGTCGAGTATCAAGCAAGCGGTACGGGTCTCGAGGTGACAGGCTGGGTTCGCAAGCGCTTTCCACGCCATGGCCGTATCCTCGGGCATGTCGAGATTCATCTGCTCGACGATCAAGGCCGGGTGCTCACTCAGGACCAGGGATCTCTAGTCCATTTTTCACCCACTCGGCGCAATCCTGAAAAGGCCAGCTTCACCGCGGTCGTCCCCACGGTGCCGCCTGGGACGGCGTCGATCCTGGTCTCGCATCGCGTTGGTGAGGATCGGCGCTGATCCACTTTCGCACCCCTGTGATCTTGTTCATAAGAGTGGCCGGTAGGGCAGAACAAGCGCAGAGGCTCCACCATGCTCGTCAGGTGGAGCAAGCGACAAGCTAGGCCGGTAGGGTGGAACAAGCACAGCGGTTTCACCAGTGTTGGCTGGGAATTGGAATCAAGAATCGGGAATCGGGAATCGGGCAGAACGCATATGTCATATCAGCTCTTACATCTGATCGTGCCGCCGCAAACCGAGGACGCGCTCGTCGAATGGCTCCTGGAGCGCGAGGACATCTCCGGATTCACCAGTAGTCCGGTGGCTGGCCATGGCTCGTCCGAGCGATCCATGAGCATTGCCGAGCAGGTCGCTGGGCGCAGCAGACGCGTGATGTTCGTGCTGCTCCTGCCCGACACAAGTGTCCAGACTGTGATCGCGAGCTTGCGCATCGAGCTGGCCAGAAGCGGCATCCACTATTGGACAGTCCCAGTGATCGAGCATGGACGACTGATCTGAGCCCAGCCGGGCTGACCAGTGACGTGGCTCGATGGTCTGGCGGCAGAGACACCGACCGAGCAGCGTGGCTGACCATCGTCCGCGGCGAGGGCGGTGGGGCCACAGCAGAGCAGACCGATGAGTGTGATCGAGAGGGTATGTGTCAGGGCTGGAGTCCTGTCTCAGCATCCTGGTGGCACGAGCGAGCGCTGGGCAACTTGCGGAAAAATTGCGGGCCTTGGTCGCGCTGACGCCCTTCGCCACCGTCGGCGCGGTCACCGCGAGCTTCGGGGTGACCGAATACCGCCCGGGTGAACGCCTCGATGACTGGCTGCAGCGCGCGGATCAGGCCCTTGATGCCGCCAAGGCCGGCGGGCGGAATCGGGTTTGTCTGGCGGAAACGGGACTGACGCGCGGCAACAGGGTCAAGGCTCAGCGACTGATTTTCGAATAGATTTCAACGGTCAAGCGTCAGCACAGCCGGGGTGCTTCATGACGCCTCCCGTCCCCGCAGCCACCGCTCCAGATCCTCCACCGCCAAGGGCCGGGCATACAGATAGCCCTGAGCCTCGTCGCAACCCATGAGCTGGAGCTGACGGGCCAGGCTCGCCTCTTCCACCCCCTCGGCCAGGGTGCGCAGGTTCAACCCCCCAGCCATGTCGATGATCGCCTGGACGATGGCGCGATCCGCGTCGTGCTCTGCCATCCCGGCGACAAAGGAGCGGTCGATCTTGAGCCGGTCGACTTGGAAGCGCTTGAGGTAGGCCAGGCTGGAATAGCCGGTGCCAAAGTCGTCGATGGCCAACTGGATGCCGCGCGCCTTCCATTGCGCCACCGTGGCGAGGGCCGCCTCCTGCCCCTCCAGGAGGAGGGATTCGGTCAGTTCCAGTTCCAGGCCGGCAGGGGCCAGGTCCGTCTCGGCGAGCACCGCCAGCACCTCGGCCCCGAGCGCCGCTCGGCGGAACTGGACGGCGGAGACATTCACCGCCACCACCAGGTCGGGCCAGCCAGTGGCCCGCCAGATGGCGGCCTGGCGGCAAGCCTCCTCCAGCACCCAACGACCAAGGGGGACGATCAGCCCACTCTCCTCGGCGACGTCGATGAACTCCCCCGGCATGACCAACCCCACCCCGGGCCGCTCCCAGCGCACCAGGGCCTCGACCCCCACCAGCCGCCCGGTGCGCAGCTCGATCTGCGGCTGGTAGTGCAGCACGAGCTCCTGGCGCTCCAGGGCCGCGCGCAAGGCCTCGCGGGTCTCGATGAAGCGGGTCAGCGCCGTGTTCATGCCCGGCTCGAAGAAGCGGTAGGTCTGGCGCCCGGCACGTTTGGCGGCGTTGAGGGCGGTGTCGGCGTGACGCATCAGGGTCTCGCCGTCGGCGCCATCCCGGGGGTAGAGGGTGACGCCGATGGACAGGTCGACATACACCTGGTGACCGTCGAGGTCGAAGGGCTCGCTGCCCAGGGCGATCAGGCGCTCGCAGAGACTGGCCAGGTCCGTCAGGGGCTGCTGATTCCTCACCTCCGGCAGGATCAACATGAATTCGTCCGCCGCCAGGCGGCACAGGCTGTCCTCCGCCCGCAGGCAGCGGGACAGCCGCTGACCGAACTGGTGCAGCAGGCGATCGCCCAGGAGGTGGCCATAGCGGTCGTTGATGTGCTTGAAGCGATCCAGATCGAGGTAGAGCAGGGCGAGAGAGCGCTGGTGGCGTTGGGCCTGGGCGAGTTTTTGGCTCAGACGGTCCACTCCCAGCAGCCGGTTGGGCAGGCCGGTGAGGGCATCGTAGTAGGCCAGGTATTCGGCCCGCTCTTGGGCGCGCTTCTGGGCGGTGATGTCGCGCCAGACGACATGCAGCTGGGTCTGCTGACGCTCACTGATGGCGGTGAGGAGGATGATGGCCGGGAAGCGCTCACCATCGGCGCGGACGTGCTCCCACTCGAACTCATGGGCGCCTTCCTCATCGGCGATGCGCATCATCGCGGCCGCCTTCGCCGCGGAGGCCTGGCCATCGGGCTGATAGGGAGGCGAGAAATCACCCGGGGTACGACTGAGGAGTTGCTCCGGACGCTCCAGGCGCAGCATGGCCAAGGTCGCCGGATTGGTGGCGATGAAATGGCCGTCCTCGATCAGGGACAGGGGCTGACGGGTGTCCTGGAACAGGCGCCGGAAGCGTTCCTCGCTCTCCCGCAACCGGGCCTCCGCCCGGTGGCGTTCGGTGACGTCCCGCAGCACGCACAGCATGGCCGGTTGCCCGTTGTAGAGGATCTTGCTCGATCGGACCTCGACCGTCAGCGGGTGGCCCTGGGCATCCTGGTGCCGGGCCTCGAACGTGGCGCGGCCGTCGCAGTCGAGCGCCGCCAGGCGGGCCGGGGCATGGACGGCATCTTCCGGGGTATCGATGGCGGTGATGTGCAGCTGCAGAAATTCATCCCGGCGGTAGCCATACTGCCGGCAGGCATGATCGTTGACGGCGAGGAAGTTGCCCGCCAGGTCCAGGACAAAGATGGCATCGGCGACGTTGTCGAAAATGGTGCGGTAGCGCGCCTCGCTCTCGATCAGGGCCGCTTGAGCGGCACGGATCTCGGTGGTGCGTTCCTCGACCCGGCGCTCCAGGGTGGCGTTGAGGGCGCGCAGCTCCTCCTCCAGTTGCCGCCGCGCGGTGATGTCCTGGGCCAAGCCGGCATAGCGCCGCACCTGACCGTCGGCATCGCGGATCGGAAAGCCACGGTCCCAGATCCAGCGCAGGCTGCCATCCGGCCGGCGGATGCGATACTCCATCTCGTAGGGTAGGCCCAATAAATTGCCGGCGAGGTTTTGCCGTAACACGGGCAGGTCCTCGGGCAGGACGGCGGCCAGGAAACTGTCGGGCTGGACGTACACCTCCGCCACCGGGCGACGCCAGATCTGCTCGTAGGCCGGGCTGACGTATTCAATCCGGTTGAGCGCGGCGTCACGGAGCCAGAAGCACTCGGTAATGTGCTCGGTGATCAGGCGCAAGCGTTCCTCGCGCTCGCGCAACTGCACCTCCACCTCCCGGCGCTCGAGGATCTCCGCCTCCAGCTCGGCGGTGCGGGCCTGGATGCGTGCCTCCAGTCCGGCGTTGAGAGCCTGGATTTCCGTTTCGGCTTGCTTCTGCCGGGTGATGTCCAGAGTGATGCCGCTCACCCGCGCGGGCTGACCCTCGTCGTCGCAATAGACCCGGCCCACGGCGCGAATCCAGTGTCGAGAGCCGTCGGGCCAGGTGATCGGATAGTCGAGCTGAAAGTCTTCCCGGCTGGTGACTGCCTGGCGCCAGGTCAGCTCGACCTGCTCCCGGTCAGCGGGCTCGATCAGGGACAGAAACCGCTCATGGGTCATTGCCTCCCCGACCGGGACGCCAAAGTGGCGGTAACAGTGGTCGTTCCAGTACAGCGCCCCCGAGGTGATCTCCCTGTCCCACAGGCCCAGTTGCGCCCCATCCACGGCCAAACGCAACCGTTCCGCGCTGGGCCAGGTGGATTCTTCGACCTGAATGACCGGTTCCATACGCCGACTCCAGGGTTTATTGCTACCATTATTGAGACCTTACGACTCCTCGGCAGCCGAGCATAAAACATGCTCAGATTTGATCTGGTTATAGACGCAGAAGTGATCCACTCACTGGTTGAGAGCGCGAAGGGAATCGGGTCTGCGGCATCCTTTTCCAGAATACTTTCAAGGAATTACGGTTGCGCTAGCCTCGTCTTTACAACGACAGCTGGGCATGTCTCGATGCATTGAGCGAAAATGAAACTGACTCCTCGAAGAGAATCTTTCGAGGGTTTTTTCGCTTGGAGGATGGTGCCGAGGAGAGGACTTGAACCTCCACGAGCTTTCGCCCACATGGACCTGAACCATGCGCGTCTACCAATTCCGCCACCTCGGCATGAGGGGGTAGGCCGTTGAAAATCTCGGGCCACCGGGGCAGGACGCGAATATTAGTGAGACAACCCGAGGGTGTCAAGGCTACACTAGACTTTTCCTCATCAGAATGGATCCCAGTGAGTAGACGTCGATCCTCGACCACCGCGAGAGACGCGGACCCCCACCGGGGACGTGAGGCCAAGAAATACGCCAATCCCATCCCCAGCCGCGAATTCATCCTCGAGACCCTGCACGCGCTCGGTGCTCCGATCGGTTTCGCCGACTTGGCCGCCGAGCTCGATCTCGCCGACGAGCCTGATCTGATCGCGCTGGAGCGTCGTCTCGGCGCCATGGTGCGCGACGGCCAGTTGGTGCGCAACCGCAACGATGCCTTCTGTCTGGTCAACTCGCGCGACCTGATCGCCGGACGCGTGATCGGCCACGCCGATGGCTTCGGATTCGTCCGTCCCGACGAGGGCGGTGACGATCTCTATCTTTATCCCAAGGAGATGCGCTCGCTCTTCCACGGTGATCGCGTGGTGGTACGGGTCGCTGGACGGGATCGGCGTGGCCGGCTCGAGGGGGCGGTGGTCGAGATCCTGGAGCGCAACACCCGCAGTGTGGTGGGGCGACTCTACAAGGAGAGCGGTGTTGGCTTCGTGATGCCTGACAACAAGCGTCTGAGCCATGACATCATCATCCCCAGCGATCGGATGGCGGGCGCCGAGCAGGGCCAGATCGTGGTGGTCGAGATCACCGATCAACCGACCCAGCGGACCCAGCCGATCGGGCGGGTCCTGGAGGTCCTCGGCGATCACATGGCCCCCGGCATGCAGACCGACATCGCACTGCGCGCGCATGACCTGCCGGTCGCCTGGCCGGAGGCGGTCGAGGCCGAGATCGCCGGACTCGCCGAGGAGGTCCCGGACGCGGCGAAGGAGGGGCGGGTCGATCTGCGTGCGATCCCGCTGGTGACCATCGACGGGGCCGATGCGCGCGACTTCGACGATGCGGTCTACTGCGAGCGCAAGCCCAAGGGCTGGAAGCTGTTGGTCAGCATCGCCGATGTCTCCAGCTACGTGGCGCCCGGCACCGCATTGGATGCCGAGGCCTATGCACGGGGCAACTCGGTCTATTTCCCCGATCGGGTCATCCCGATGCTCCCCGAAATCTTGTCGAATGGACTCTGCTCGCTCAATCCGCGGGTCGATCGACTGTGCATGACCGCCGAGCTCTACATCAACGATGAGGGAAAGGTGACGCGCAGTCGCTTCTTCGAGGGTGTCATGCGCTCGCATGCCCGCTTGACCTACGATGAGGTCGCGGCCATGGTCGTCGACGGGGACGCTGCACTCTGCGCGCGTCATGCCGAGCTGTTGCCCCATCTGCGCGAGCTCTCCGCGCTCTACCGCACACTGCATGCCGCGCGCGTGGAGCGTGGTGCGATGGACTTCGACAGCATCGAGACCAAGTTCGAGTTCAACGAGATGGGACGCATCGCTGCGGTGGTGCCGGTGGTGCGCAACCAGGCGCACCGAATCATCGAGGAATGCATGCTGGCGGCGAACGTGGCAGCGGCGCGGTTCTTCGAGCGCAAGCGGATGCCCGCGCTCTACCGCATCCATGAGCTGCCGAGTCTGGAGAAGCTGACCGATCTGCGCGAGTTCCTCGGTCAGCTCGCGCTCAAGCTCCCGGGTGGCGAAAAGCCGACCGCGCGTGACTATGCCAAGCTGCTCGACACCGTGCAGGACCGTCCTGATCGGCACCTGATCCAAACCGTGTTGCTGCGCTCCATGCCGCAGGCGATGTACAGCGCCGACAACGCGGGTCATTTTGGCCTGGCCTATCCCGCCTATACCCACTTCACCTCGCCGATCCGGCGCTACCCGGATCTGGTGGTGCATCGCATCATCAAGCACGTGCTGATGGATGGCTCCGCCGCGGATCTGGATTATTCGAAGATCCAGCTCCAGCAGATCGGCGAGTATTGCTCGGGAACCGAGCGGCGCGCCGATGAGGCGACCCGTGATGCCGAGGATTGGCTCAAATGCGAGTTCATGCAGGACAAGCTCGGCGAGCAGTTCGAAGGCACCATCACCAGTGTCAACTCGTTCGGGATCTTCGTCGAGCTCGATGAGATCCATGTCGACGGTTTGGTGCACATCACGGCGCTCGACAACGACTATTATCACTTCGATCCGATCGGTCATCGGCTACATGGCGAGCGCACTGGCACTGTCTATCGGCTGGGTGATCGCTTGCGTGTCCAGGTGGCGGCGGTCAATCTCGATGATCGCAAGATCGACTTCGTATTGACTGGGCCGACCCGGCCGGCTGGACGGGGCGCCCGGTCAAAGCCCGCGGCCGTGCCCACCGATCAGCCACCGGGCGGCGCCAAGAAGTCGCGCTCGCGTGGACGACGTAAACGCAAACCGGCCACGGACTCCTGAGCGCGGATGACGGATCAGCGTCGACGAGCCGCGCCGGGCGGCGAGATTGCGCCCCCCGCCCAGGGGCTGCACCCGGTCGGGGGTATCCATAGCGCGCGGGCGACCCTCAAGTTCGGCGCCGCGGGGGTCGGCGAGCTGTGGTTGGACCGCGCCCGGCAGGATTGGCGTCTGGCCGAGCTTGCCGATCTGGCGCGGGCAGCGGGGATCCGGGTGCGGCTGCTCGAGCGCGATGCGCTCGCGCGGGTGGCGCCCGACGTCAATCATCAGGGTGTGCTGGTGTGGGTGCGGGTGCCCGCGGCGCGTGCCGAGTCCGATCTCGATCGTCTGTTGGATGGGCTGGAGTGTCCCCCTTTCTTGCTGCTGCTCGATGGGGTGCAGGACCCGCACAACCTGGGCGCCTGTCTGCGGACCGCGGATGCGGCTGGTGTGCATGCCGTGATCGCCCCACGCGACAACGCGGCCGGTCTGACCCCGGTGGTCTGCAAGGTGGCGAGCGGCGCGGCCGAGGCGCTGCCCTATGTGCAGGTGACCAACCTCGTGCGGACCATGGGCCATCTGAAGGCGCGCGGGATCTGGCTCACTGGCACGAGTGGCGACGCGCCGACCGATCTCTATGCCGCCGATCTCACCGGCCCGCTCGGTCTGGTCATGGGCAGCGAGGGCACCGGGCTGCGTCGTCTGACCAGTGAGCACTGCGACCGACTGGTGCGCTTGCCCATGCTCGGGCGGGTCGAGAGTCTGAACGTGTCTGTGGCGACCGGGGTCTGTCTGTACGAGGCGCTGCGCCAGCGCCGGGGATAGGCGGATCCGGCTGATCTGACAGGCGCCTGCTTGTCACCCAGCAGTGCCGGCCAGGCTGACATCTCGCGGCTGGACTCGCGCCCCTCGCCAGTGCGTGCGCGGCTTGCGTCCGAGTGCGCGGGGCTGGCACCGCGCTCAAGTCCGCTGGCTCGCCTGTGTCGCGGGGGCGACCGCGATCACCCGCGCCACCCCTGCCTCGATCAGCCAGTGAATCTCCTGGTCATAGAGCCGAATCCCGAACTCGCGCCGTGCTGGATAGCGATCCATGTAGCCTGGACGCGGATCCTGCGCGAGCACCTGCTCGATCAGCTCGCGCAGGCGACGCGTTCCGCTCGGATCGGCCGCGGCGATGCCGCGCAGTGACTCGGCCGTGAAGGTCACCGTCAGACCCGCCGGCGTGGGCGGTACCGCGAAACCGCCACGGGCGCTGGGGATGCAGTCGGCGTAGGGCACGTAGGGCTTGAGGTCCAGGACCGGGGTGCCGTCGAGCAGGTCGAGTCCACGCACCTTGATCGCCAGTCCCTGGCCATCGGTCACCAGACCGAGCTGCTCCACCGCCGAGATGCCGATCGGGTTGGGTCGATGAGGTGCGCGGCTGGCGAAGACCCCGACGCTCACCCGTCCGCCGAGACGTGGCGGGCGGACCGTCGGGCGCCAGCCTTCGCTGAGCACGTCCGAGTGAAAGACGAAGAGGATCCAGATGTGCGAGAAGCCCTCGATCCCCTTGAACGCCTCGGTGCGGGCATAATCGGGCAGCAGCTCCACTAGTCCCTCGGCCGCCGTCACCAGGCCGGGTTGGCGGGGGATGCCGAACTTGTCGGTATAGGGCGAGCGGATGTAGCCGATGGGTCGAACGATCATGGTTTTGTCTTGAATCGCCAAGTCTCATATCCTGTGTGACCGCGTGGGCGCGACAGGCGCTCTGTTGCACGATGACGACAACTATCAGGGGGCAAGATGATCACGATGAAGGGTGCGCGTGTCTTGATTGCGGGTCTGGGGTTGGCGGCGGCGCCGCTGATCCAGGCCTATGATCTGCCAGCGGTGAACCTCGGCTTCACGAGCTTTCTCGATGGCGCGCCGCCCGCGGGTCCGGGCTGGTATGCGCAGCAGTACGTGCAGATCTATCGCAATGGTCGCCTCAAGGATGGCGGCGGCGACGATCTCATGCTGCCAACTCCGGGTGGCGAGTCGAAGGCCGAGGTCGATCTCAACATCGGGATCACCCAGTTGATCTATCAATCGGATCAGCCGTTGCTGCTCGGCGGCAAGTGGGGCATGAACGTCATGCTGCCCTATGCCGACATCGATCTCGATCCGGGCGACAACCTTGCCTTGTCGGTCCATGGCGGCAATCTCGGTGATGTCCTGATCGGCCCCTTTCTGCAGTGGGATCCGATCATGGGACCCAATGGGCCACGCTTCATGCACCGCATCGAGCTTCAGATGATCTTTCCGACCGGCAGCTATGACTCCGATGATGCGCTGAACGTGGGCAGCAATGTCTTCTCGTTCAATCCGTACTGGGCCGCGACCGCCTTCCTGACCCCCAAATGGACCGCTTCTTGGCGCTTGCACTATCTTTGGAACGCCGAGAACAACGACCCAGCGCAGACGGTTCCGAACCTGTTGATCCAGGATCGACAGGCCGGTCAAGCGATCCATGCCAACTTCGCCAGCGCCTACGAGGTGTTGCCCAACCGCTTGCGTCTCGGGATCAACGGCTACTATCTCAAGCAGATCACCGAGAGCAAGATCAACGGTCGTGGCGTGCGTGACAGCGAGGAGCAGGTCCTGGGGATCGGTCCCGGCTTGGTCTATCACTTCTCCAAGCACGACCATCTATTCCTGAATCTCTACTGGGAGACCGCGGTCGAGAACCGCCCGGAGGGCGAGCGTCTCAATCTGCGCTACGTGCATCACTTCCATTGATCGATCAAGCCCCGGCGGCAGGGATCCGCCGGGGCGCGCGGTGCCATGTTCGGCTGTTCAGTTGCGGACCAGCCGTTGTTCGTCCAGCAGCCAGTTGCGCATTCGATTGGAGTCTCCCACCGGGGTGAGCTTGCCGACCGCGTCGAGCAAGACGACGAAGAGTCGTCGGCCCGCGATCTCGGTGATCATCACCAAGCAGTGTCCGGACTCGTTGATGTACCCGGTCTTGCTCAGGGTCACGCTCCAGCTCGGATTGCGCACCAGCGGGTTGGTGTTGCGGTACTCTAATGGGGTGCCGTCGGCATGGGGGTGGACACTCAGCTCGCCGCTCGCGGTCGCCTCTCGGATGAGCGGATAGGCGGAGGCGGCTTGGATCAGCCTGATGAGATCCTCCGCGGTGGAGCGATTGCGATCGTCGAGTCCGCTGCTGTCGACGAAGCGGGTGTCGCGCAGTCCGAGCAGGGCGGCCTTCTGATTCATCGCCGCGATGAAGCGGGGCGTACCTTCCGCGAAGGTGGTGCGGCCCAACGCCGCCGCGGCCCGATTGTCGGATGACATCAAGGCCACCATCAACAGCTCGCGTCGCGAGAGTGTCGCTTGACCGATGCGGAGCCTTGAGCGGCTGTGGCGCAGTCGGTCGCGATCGGCGTCCTCGATGCTGATCGGCTCATCCAACGCGACACCGGCATCCAGCACGACCATTGCGGTCATGAGCTTGGTGATGGAGGCGATGGGTTTGATCTCTTGAGTGTTCTTGGCATAGAGCCGATGACCACGCTCATCCATGATCAGCGCGCTCGCCGAGCGGATCTGCGGTGCGGTTTGGCTGACGGCTTCGGCCTTGGCCGACGCGGTCGACGCCGCGGCGACGCTGTTGCTGCTGAGGAAGAGTGCGATGATCAGCAATATCCAGAGCAGCCCGCGCAGCAGATCCTTGCAGGTGATGCTCAGCGGACTGCTTGGTTGCGACGGCAGCGGGTGGAGGTGGAACGAGGGCATGACCGGGAGGCTCGATGAGGTTGAATGATCGGGTTGGGCTGGGCGTGCGTGGGTCTGCCACGTGCCCCGGCCCGCGCGAGGCGCGAATTATTGCACAGCTCCCGCCGATCAACAGGGTCGATTCGCGGGACCAAGCATCGAGGTAGGACGGCATGAGTCGCGACCGCATGACCCCATGGTCGAATCGCTGGCAGGCCTTGCGCGAGGCGCTGCTCGAGCCGCGGGTCGATGACCAGACACTCGCGGAGGCGATGCGCGCGGCGCGCGCGCGTCAGCCGTTGCCGGTGATTTGGCTGATCGGCAAGACCCAGTCCGGCAAGACCTCGATCATCCGCGCGCTGACTGGGAGTCCACGTGCCGAAATCGGCAATGGCTTCCAGCCCTGCACACCCACGGCGCAGCTCTATGATTTTCCGACCGATCTGCCGCTGGTGCGTTTTCTCGATACACGTGGACTCGGCGAGGTCGCCTATGACCCGGCGGCCGACATCCAATACTGCGAGTCGCGGGCGCATCTGCTGTTGGCGGTCATGAAGGCGACCGACACGCGTCAGGACGAGGTCTTCGAGGTGCTGCGCGCGGTGCGGGGACGGCACCCGGAATGGCCGCTGGTGATCGCCCAGACCGCGCTGCACGAGGCCTATCCGGTGGCTGGATCGCACCTTCTGCCGTACCCCTTCGATCAAGATCCTTGGCCGTCGACGCTGGACCCCGATCTGGCGCGCGCGCTGCTGGTCCAGCGCGAGCGGGCGGGCGAGCTGCCGGGACGTGACCCGGTCCGCTGGATCCCGGTCGATTTGACCTTGCCAGAGGATGGCTTCGACCCGCCGGATTATGGTCTGGAGGCCTTGTGGCGGGCCATCGATGCGGGCTCGACCCTGCATCTGCGGGAGCTCCTGGGAGCCGATCCGGCGATCCGCGGTCTCTATGCGCAGTCGTCCCATTCGCATATCGCGGCTTACGCGCTGGCGGCGGCGGGCGTGGGTGCCGTGCCGCTGGTCGATCTGGTCGGGGTCCCGGCGATCCAGGCCAAGATGCTACACAGTCTGGCGGTGCTCCACGGACAGGATTGGGATCGTCGCGCCATCCTGGAATTCCTCGGTCTGCTCGGGACCGGCATCGGTGTCGCCTATGCGGCGCGTGCCGCCGGGCGCGGGCTGGTGAAGCTGATCCCGGTGTGGGGTCAGACCATCGGCGCCGTTTGGGGCGCGACCGCGAGCGGAGCCACCACCTACGCCTTGGGCAAGGCCGCCAGCGTGCATTTCAATCGCCGTGGTCGTGGACTCCCGAGCGATGCGGCGGATCTGCGTCGGGCCTACGCGGAGGGACTCCAGCGCGGCACACGTCTGCTGACTGATCTGACACGGGACCGTCGGGGATGACATCACTGCTCATGCGCATCGATCGTCTGCGCCTCCTGGCCTTGGTGCTGTGGGCGGTACCGATGCTGGCCCTGTTGCCGCTGGGTCTACTCTGGCTCTGGCAGCTGGGTGTGGTGTGGGTCTGGCTGCTCGCGTTGGCACTCTTCAGCGCGGCTGGCTATGGTCTGCAATTCTGGCTGGCGCGGCGCGAGCGCGCGTGGCTGGATGCCGCCGAGACCAAGCCGGATCCGGATTGGCCGCCGGTGGCCGACGGGGCCTGGATCCTCGTCGAGGACCTCGCCGAGCAGGTCAACCCAGACGATTGGCCGGTTGCTGATGGCCGGCCGCTGATGGCCTTGGCCCAGCAGACGCTCGAGCGGGTCGCTGGTCATTTCCATCCTGGGGTCGAGCAGCCGTTGCTGGAGCTGACGGTGCCACATGCGCTCCTGATCGTCGAGCGTGCCACCCATGACCTGCGTCTGACCCTCACCGAGCAGATCCCCTTCAGCCATCTGCTCACCCTGGGATCGCTGATGCGCGCCTATCGCTGGAAGCCTGTCGCCGACCGGCTGCTGGGGCTCTATCGCGCTGGGCAATGGGTGGTCAATCCGGCCCAGGCGCTCATGACCGAGCTGATGAGACAAGCGCGCGCGCGGGGGAGCGCGCTGGCCTGGGATGAGCTGCGCGGCTGGCTCCTGCGCGAGCTCGTGCGCAAGGTCGGCGCCTATGGGATCGAGCTCTACAGCGGGCGGCTGTTGTTGTCCGATGAGGCGCCCACGGCACGGCCCACGCCGAGCTCGGCGGACGATCTGCGCGCCACCGAGACCGCCCCGGACGCGGGCGAGCCGCTGCGGATCCTGGTGTTGGGACGCGCGAACGTCGGCAAGTCGAGCCTGATCAACGCGCTCTTCGGCGAGCTGCGGGTCGCGACCGATCTGCTGGCCGATACCACCCGGCGCTTGACACCCTATCGACTGGAGCGCGAGGGGTTGGACATCGCCCTGATCTATGACACCCCGGGCGTCGACGGCATGGATGAGCAGACCTTGCGTGCGGTCGGCAGCGAGGCCGACATGATCCTCTGGGTCAGCGCGGCCCATCGTGCCGATCGACATGCCGATCGCGAGATCCTGGATCGACTGCGCGCAGCCTTTGCCGAGCGCCTCACCCGCCGGGCGCCGCCGATCCTGGTGGCGCTCAGTCAGATCGACCGGCTGCGGCCGATCCGCGAATGGCAGCCGCCGTATGACCTGGCCGAGCCGAGCAGCCTCAAGGCGCAGAGCATCCTGGCCGCGGTCACGGTCGTCGCGGTTGACCTGGCCATCCCGGTCGCGAGCGTCATCCCGGTCTGTCTGGCGCCCGGGCGTATCTACAACGTGGACGACGTGCTCTGGTCGGCGATCCTCGAGCGTCTCGACGCCGCGCAGCGCACGCGCCTACTCCGCTGTCAGGATGTGCGCAAGCGCGAGGAGAACTGGTCACTGGTGCGTCGCCAGTTGGCCAACGCCGGACGTTTCCTGTTGGCGCTGCCGGAGCGCACGCGCGGGCGACGCTAGCCCGCGCGGGCTCAGAGTGCGCAATCGAGCCGTAATTGCTTGGCTCCGGCCCGTCCGGCGAAGACCGTGATATCGGCGTGGATGAGCTCCCAGCAGTGCATCTTGAGGTCCTGCTCGGGGCCTTCGATCGCAACCTTGAGATAGAGCTCGGGCTCGTCGAGATAGATCGTGAGCTGGAGCTCGATCGGGCGCGCCGGGGCGGTCTTGGGTCCATAGAGACCGAGTGTCAGCCCGAGCGCGCTGCTCGACAAGCGGATGCGCCCGGCCGTGACTCGCACCAGATCGCATTGGGGATCGGCGCAACGGCGCCGCAGCGCATAGACCAGCTCACGGTCGCAGAAGAGCGCGAGCGCATGCTCGACCTCGGCGATGCGCCGTCTAGCGTCGAGCAGACGCTGGGGGTAGGGGATCTCGTCGCGGATCTGCTCGCGCAACACCCGTCTGAGCCGGTCGAAGGCCTTCGGCAGCGTCCCGCTGTGAAACCCGCGACGCAGCATCCCACGCATGGTTTCGCCATGGCTGCCGATCATGGCCGGCTCGATCGGGGCGAGCGGCAGATCAGTGCGGCGCATTGCCTCGCATGGCCCGGCGGCATGCGGGGCGGGGCGCAATGCCGCGTGATTGGCCGCGTAGATCTTCCAATTCTCTTTCAGCTCCCAGACCAGGAAGCCGGCCAGACCGGGCAGCAGCAGGATGGTCAGGGTGACGAACGGCAACGCGATCCATTTCGGCAGCAGCGACTCGGTGAGCGCGAGCAGCAGACCGGTCAAGGCCGGCAGAAAGGGCAACATCAGCTTGTGGGTGATGGTGACCAGGGGAAAGTGCTTGATCGGATTGACCTGCGGCTCGACCAGGACGGTGACGTAGAATTGAATCACGGATTCGGTGAGCGCCCAGATGGGCGCGAGCAAGCCCTTCACCAGGGTCTGTAGCGGTGATTCGCCGAGTCGATGACTGATTCGCTCCTCGATCCAGTGCAAGCCCTGCTCGAAGCCTCTGACCACCTCCTTGAAAAAGTGCAGCAGCTCTTGGATCAGACCGATCACCAGCGTTTGGTTGAGGCGACGCAAGAACAGTCGCGTGGCGCTCACCGCGTTGTCGAGCATGTGCCGGCCGGCCGGCGTATTGCGGATCAATGAGCCGATGGCATAGGCCAGGAGGAATGATGACAGGCCCAGCTCGATCTCCAGCCCGTCGATCAGATGTCCGGCGCCGATGACGGGCAGCACCAGCAGCACCCCGATGAAGAGCGGTTGGACCAGGTTACGATCCAGGCCGCGGATCAGATTGGTGGCGAGGACGCGGGCCACCGGACCCCAGCGCACCAGTCGGCGCAGACCATCGAACAAGAACAGACGCAGCGCCCAACGAGTGGCGAGCCAGAGATGCTTGACGAGCCAGCGACCGATGCGGGTGTGGACGGTGAGATTGATGAGCACGGCGAGCAGCGCGCTCGACCAGAGTGTGGCGAGCGTCGGTGTCTGCTCGGCGGGCAGGATCAGACCGGCCAAGAGGTCGATCGTCTTGAGACCGAGAAAGGCGATCCCGAGCGGAACGATCAGATGACGCAGCACCAGCCGGCCGCGCGGTGTACCGAACAGCGGCGCACTGAGCTTTTGCAAGCCCTTGATATAGATCTCACCAGGCGTGTATACGCCGGGTAGGGACTCGGCGGCGAGACGATCGAAGCGGGCGAGGTGATCGCCGTGACGCAGCTCCTCCAGGGTCGGATCGGGCAGGCGCAGGATATTGCGCGCCACGATGTCGCGCATGTCGGTGAACTTGAGATGACGACGACGCTGGATGACATCGAGCAGCTCCTCGCGCATCTTGTTGGCCGCCACCTCCTCGCGGTGATTGGCGGGGATGAAATCAGCCTCGCGCAGGGTGGCGTCGAGATGCGGTCTGAGCTGGCCGGCAAGGCGCGCGCCGAGCTGATCGGCAAGCTGTCGCAAGGGGCGGGCGTAGCGCTCGACCGTGGCCATCGGCCAGCCGAGCTGGTCGATCCGCCGGGTGGCGATCTCCAACGAGCGCATCGCCTTGAGCTGGGCCTGGAAGGGCATGACCTGCCGCATCGTGAGTCGTCCACGACTGCGCAGCCAGCGTCCTGGACGCAGCCGATAGTAGGTGGTGCGGCTCTCGTTGAGCACACGCTGTAGATCCTGCAAGAGCAGTCGCGCTGGACGTGCGAAACCGCGCTGGATCACCTCGTGGGCCAGGCGCTCGATCAGTCCTCTCAGCTCGTCGGTGGCCGTGGGATTGAGACGTGCGTTGATGGCGAGCAGATGGGTCAGGCCGGCCTCGGCAGTCAAGGCGCGCTGGGCGATGATCGACTCGATCGGGTCGTCCGGGGGGATGTCGGCGCGCGCGCGCATGGCCCGGTAGCGACGTCGCGCCAGACCGAGCTGGGTCAGGGACAAGGCGTACTGATCCATGAGCTCGCCGCGTTGCGCCGAGCGGATGGCGGCGCTGAAGAGGATCAGATGCAGCTTGAGCAAGAGACCATGGAGGGGCCCGTCCTGGCGGCGGCGCAGTCGGGCGGCGAGGATCAGCACGCGATCCAGCAGCGGCTCGGCCAGCCCGATGAGTCGATCGCGCCAACGGGTGCGCCAGCTGCTGCGGCCGATCTGCGAGGCATCGTGCAGGGCGTCCAGACACTGTTGCTGAAAGGCGTCGCCGAGGGTCTCGAGCGGTCTGCTCGATGCGATGGATTGGGCGGATGGGCCACTCGCCAGATGACCGCCAGCGGCGGCTTGGAGCGCCGCCTCGGCGCGTGCCAGATCGGGATCGGATGCGCCATAGGGGAGCGTGGAGGGCAGCAGCAGCAGATGGCCGGGGGCGCCACAGCGCTGATCCGGGCGGGCGCGCTCGAGCAGTCGTGGCAGGCGCGTGCCCGTGAGTGATTCGGGCAGGTCCAGTCCGCTGCTGATCAGCCAATGGTCGAGCGCGCGCCAGTCAGTGATCGACGGAAACAGGAATCCGCGGACCCCGGGTGAGAAATAGCGCAGTCGGGTCAGCAGTGCGATGAAACTCCTGCACACGAAAAGATCGTCGACCCCGGAGGGAATGACCCCGTCACGGATCAGGATATCGCGCACCTCGGCGAATGCCTGATGGCCGATCCGACGCTTCAGCCCGGTCGGACCGAAGCGCTCCAGGTCCTGGTCGTCGTCGCGCGCGCTTTGCCAGGTCCGCGCCACATCGCCCTCGAAGCGGCGTGCCCAATATTCGCGCAGCAGGCGGGTGAAGCCGATCTGATCGAGCCGCTGCTCGGGCGGCATCGGCAGCAGGATGACATAGCTGGGCAGGTTCAGCCCCTCGATGACCGCCAGTGCCTCGGGGTTCTCGGTCTCCAGTCCGGTCAGGAAGGCGGCGGTGGGCATCAGATAATAATCGAGCTCGGGGATCGACAGATCCTGGATCCCAGCCGACAGGTGCTCGGTGATGAGCCGCTCCATCGCGCGCGGATGGAAGAGAAAGACCCCTTCAGCGGGTTTGAAGACGTGGCCGCGGAACCGCTTGGCCGTGGTCTCACGATCGTTGGATGCCAGTGGCTCTGACACGGGAGTAAGGCGATGTGCTGGTCGAGTAGGGGTGTGCGCTGCGCCGATCAGAGCGCTCGCGGGGGCGGCGGCTCGCTCAGGATACCAGTCTCGCCCTCGCTGCGTGCGATGATCACGGCGCCGCAGGAGTCGCTGTAGACATTCACCGCCGTGCGCATCATGTCCAGGATACGATCGACCGCCAGGATGAGGCCGATCCCTTCCAAGGGGAGTCCGACCGCGGTCAGGATGATGGCGATGGCCACCAGGCTGGCGGCGGGGATGCCCGCGACCCCGATGGAGGTGGCCAGGGCCAGCAGGACGATCACCAGTTGGGTGGCCAGGTCGAGCTCGATCCCATAGGCCTGGGCGATGAAGACCACCACCACGCACTCATAGAGCGCGGTGCCATCCATGTTGATGGTGGCGCCCATCGGCAGGACGAAACTGGCGGTGCGGCTCGAGACCCCGGCGCGGCGTCGCACGCAGTCCATGGTGATCGGCAAGGTCGCCGCGGAGGAGGCGGTCGAGAAGGCGGTGAGCAGCGCGGCGCCCATGGCCCGATAGTGACGCACCGGGTGGACCCGCCCGAGGATCAACAGCAGCAGGGGCAGGATCACGAGGAAATGGAACGCGAGCGCCCCAAGCACCGTGAGGAAGAAGGCGAGCAGTGGTCCGAAGGCCGCCGTCCCGGTGGTCATGATCGTCTTGGCGACCAGGGCGAAGACCCCGAGCGGAGCGAAGCGCATGACCAGCTCGGTGATCTTCATCATGATCTCCTGGACCCCGTTCCAGAAGTTGAGCTGGGTCTCTGCCTGGACGGCGCCGAGCCGCGTGATGAAGAAGCCAAAGAGTAGGCTGAAGAAGATGAGCCCAAGCATCTGGCCGGTGGCCGCCGCCTCGACGACGTTGGTGGGGATCATGCGCAGCAGGATCCCCACGAGGTCGCCCCCGCCCTTGTCCGCGAACTGGGCCTCCAAGACGGCCGGGTCGGTCGTCAGTCCGAACACCTCGGCGGCCGAGCCCTCGACGACACCGGGTTGGATCAGGTTCACGGCGACCAGCCCGGTCAGGATGGCCAGCAGGCTCGTGGTCGCATAATAGAGGACGGTCTTGCCTCCCAGCGCGCCCAACCCTCGTGTATTGCCGACACCCGCGATCCCAACGATGATCGAGGATACGATCAAGGGTACAATCAGCATCTTGAGTGCGTTGAGGAAGAGATCCCCAACGAAACCAAGAAGCGCCTGGATGCTGATTCCGAGCATCTGAGCATCGGGGGCGATGACGAGGCCGACCGCGATGGCGAGCACGAGCGCGATGAGGATCTGCCAGTAGAGCGCAAGCTTGAGTAGGGACATGCGGGTCTCCAGGATCAGGTCACCCGTGCGGGAGTCCCGGTCGATCGTCGGAAACGAAAACGGTTAACATCAGCCCGGTCGCGCGCAACGATCCCAATCTGGATCGATCGCAACAGGAAGGCCACTGACTATGCATTATCGCGTCTTTTATCTGTTCGAGCGTCTTGGTGAATCCGTCTCGTCGGCGAGCGCGCTGGAGGTGACGAGCCGAGAGATCGGCGAGCAGTTGTTGCCGCGTCTACAGCAGGAGGACGACTATCTTGGGATCATCGACCATCAGGATAACACGCTCCAGATCCTCTGCGAGCCAGGAACGGGTCGCTACTGGGTGGAGCTGCCACTCGACGCGGCCAAGGCCTCCTATGGGTGCCACATGGATCTAGCGGCGCTTCAGGAGTTGATCAAGAACCTGCCCGCGGTCTTCGAGCGAGAGGCGATCCCGGGTCTGGAGTATCGGCCGTGGTAGTGGAGCGGGACGCGCAGAAGGCAGAGATCGCGGAGATCATCGAGACGCCCGCGGGTGATCGGGGCGAGTCGGGCGGAGATGTCTCGCGGGACCGCGATGCCGCCTTGAAGTCGCTTGCTGGGCTGGTCTATCTACTCCAAGCCCTATCATTCGTCGTCGGTGTCACCGCCATCCTCGGCGTCATCCTCAACTATGCGCGGCTGCGCGAGTCGCGCGGAACCTGGCTCGAATCGCACTTCATCTGGCAGATCCGCACCTTCTGGTATCAGCTGGCATGGGTGCTCATCGGGGTGCTGACCAGTCTGTTCCTCGTCGGCCTCATCATCCTGGCCGTCGCCTACTGCTGGGCCATCTACCGAGTCGCCAAGGGTTGGCTGAACCTGGCCGATGATCGACCCATGTATGCCGAGGCGCCGTGAGGGCATACGCCGCCGATGGTCAGGTTGCGGCGCACATCTCTTCGCTGCCTCAGCGCACCGCCAGGATCAGCAGGATGACGAAACCCGCCACGGCCGCCAGCGGCAGGATTGCCGCCTGCCAATCGCCCTTCTCGGCCTTGGGTCCATGCTCCTGCCAGCGTTTGTAGACCGGCCACAGATAGAACAACATCAGCACCATCACCGCGGCGGCGGCGATCTTCAGCGCAAGCTCCATGGCTCCATTCCTCTATCTCAACCAGCAATGCGGCGGGGGCGTTGCCGCCCCCGAATCGAACCCCGGATCCGCCACGCGGCGGATCAGCATGGGTGGTGCGTTGCGCGATCTCAGTCGTCGCCGCCCATGATCCCCAGGATCTGCAGGAGACTGATGAAGATATTGAAGATCGACAGATAGATCCCGTAGGTGGCCATGATGTAGTTGGTCTCCTCACCACGCGCGATCCGACTGGTATCGAACAGGATGAAGCCGCTCATCAGTAGGATGATCGCCGAGGAGATGGCGAGCGAGAGTGCCGGCATCTGCAGGAAGATGTTGGCCACGACCGCCAACATGACGACCATCATGCCGGCGAAGATGAAACCGCCCATGAAACTGAAGTCGCGCTTGCTGGTCAGTGCATAGCCCGAGAGTCCGAGGAAGATGGCCGCGGTGCCGCCGAAGGCCAGGCCGACGGTCTGAGGCCCGTTCGGCAGGGCGAGATACATCGAGAGGATCGAGCCGAGGCCGAAGCCGAGCAGACCCGTGATCAGGAAGATGACCCCGATGCCGGCCGCCGAGTTGGCGGTGCGCGGGAGCACGAAGATACCCATCAGCATCGCGACGATCACCGAGACCAGATACATCCAGCTCGGTACCGCCAGGGCGATCGAGACGACGGCGGTGAAGGCGCTGAACCCGAGCGTGGCGGCGAGCAGGAGATAGGTGTTCTTCAGAACCTTGTTGGTCGAGACGACCGCCTGGGTGCCGCGGACGAGGGTGTAATCAGTATTGGCCATGTTGACGGTCACTCCAATTATCATGACGTGAAATCGAGTCGTCCGGTGAGACCTGACGACGAGTATCCAAGTTCCACCAGCATACCTGAGGATTCGTCGCAAGCAACCCAAGAGTGGTTGGGTCGCGGCGGCGAATGTTGTATCCTGATGCGCTGACTGGACCAGTGCCCGGCGCGTCGTGCTGGGACACGCGGTCGTGAGTCGACTCGGAGAGGTGGCTGAGCGGTTGAAAGCGGCGGTCTTGAAAACCGTTGAGGGTTCATCCCCTCCGTGGGTTCGAATCCCACCCTCTCCGCCATCCTCGAATGGCGCCATATCCTTGATTCTCGAGAGATTCCCTTGCGCCTCAACGGACCTGTCGCGCACGTCGCGCGCATGCCCCCGCAGTCTTTCGCTCCACCTCCGCGCTCCATGCGGATCCAGCCATCAGCCTGCCGCGCCCAACCCTGGGCACCGCGGCTCGGATCCCCGAGCCCGCCTGAATGCTCGAAAGATTCGAATCCGAGACGTCCGTATTTCGAACCATGCCGCCACTCATGAGTCCGCGTATCCTACTCGAACGGTGCTCTGAGAGCGTTCGCCGCCGACGACAGGTCGGCTGGGGCGACCTGCTCGATGACACTTGGTGCGTGTTCGGCGCTGACTGAGAGCCGTCCGGGTCAGTGTCCGGCCACCTCATCATGACTGTCTCCGACCTCCACCATCCACCGATGTGCGAATCCACTCCAGATCCCGTGACCGCGATCGTTGCGGAGCGCGAGCAAGCGTTGCGCGACTTGCTCGCGCGCCTCCCGCGCAGCCCCGGGGTCTACCGCATGCTGGACGCGGATGCCACCCTGCTCTACGTGGGCAAGGCGAAGGATCTGCGGCGTCGGGTGTCGAGCTATTTCAGCCGTGCCTTGACGCGCCGCATCCAGTTGATGGTGAGCCAGGTCGCCGATATCGAGGTGACGGTCACCCGCACCGAGGGCGAGGCGCTCTTGTTGGAGAGCAACCTCATCAAAAGCCTGCGGCCAAGGTTCAATGTGCTGCTGCGCGATGACAAGAGCTATCCCTACATCTATCTCAGTACCCAGGACCGCTTTCCCCGGCTGGCCTTCTATCGTGGTCCGCGGCTCGCGCATGGGCGGCTCTTCGGTCCCTATCCGAGTGCCTGGGCCGTGCGCGAGACACTCCAGTTGCTGCAGAAGCTGTTTCCGGTGCGCCAGTGCGAGGATTCATTCTTCAACAATCGCTCTCGCCCCTGTCTGCAATACCAGATCAAGCGGTGCAGCGGGCCGTGCGTCGATCTGGTGACACCCGAGCGTTATCAGGTCGATGTCTCCCATACGATCCAGTTCCTGGAGGGGCGCGCCGATGAGGTGATCGCCGAGCTGGGGCGGGAGATGGAGGCGGCCGCCAGCGCGCTCGAGTTCGAGCGTGCAGCCCTGCTGCGCGACCAGATCGCCACCTTGGGCCGGATCCGTCAACGTCAGTATGTGAGCGGCGAGGGCGGCGATCTGGATATCCTGGCCTGCGCCCAGGCAGGGGGGATGAGCTGCGTGCAGGTCTTCTTCATCCGCGCCGGGCGCAATCTGGGCAACAAGGCGTTCTTTCCCAAGACCCCGGAGCATACCGACGAGGCGGCCTTGCTGGCCGGCTTCATCGCCCAGTTCTACGTCGACAAGCTGATTCCACCCGAGTTGGTGGTCAGCAGTGTCCCGGAGGATCGCGAACTGCTCGAGTCGGCCTTGTCCGAGCGCGCCGCGCGCCGCGTGCGCATCAAGGCGCGTGTCCGGGCCGAGCGGGCCCGTTGGCTCGAGACGGCGCGCGGCAATGCTGAGATCGCGCTGAGCGCACGTCTTGGCAGTCAGGCAGGCTACGGGCGTCGGCTCGCGGCACTGCGTGATGCCTTGGCGCTGCCCGAGTCACCACAGCGTATCGAATGTTTCGATATCAGCCACACCCAGGGCGAGCACACCGTGGCCTCCTGTGTGGTCTTCGACACAGAGGGCGCGCGCAAGTCCGATTACCGGCGCTTCAACATCGTGGGCATCACCCCCGGCGATGACTATGCGGCCATGCGCCAGGCGCTGACCCGGCGCTATGTCCGTGTCCAGCAAGGCGAGTATCCGCGACCCGATCTGCTCTTCATCGACGGTGGGCGAGGCCAGCTCGGCGTGGTCGAGGAGTCGCTGCAGGCGCTCGGGGTGAGTGGTCTGATGGTGGTGGGTATTTCGAAGGGGCCAGATCGTCGAGCGGGCACCGAGCTTCTCTGGTTGTTGGGGCAGGAGCCGCCGGTTATACTGCCGAGTGACTCTCCGGCCATGCACCTGATCCAGCAGATCCGCGATGAGGCCCACCGTTTTGCCATTGCCGGCCACCGTCAACGGCGCGCCAAGGCGCGGACGACCTCCATCCTGGAGGGACTCGCCGGGGTGGGGCCGCGGCGGCGCCAGCGACTCTTGAGGCAGTTCGGGGGGATTCGCGGACTCACGCGAGCGGGGGTCGATGACATTGCCGCGGTCGAGGGCATCGGCCGGCAATTGGCGCAACAGATCTACGATGCCCTTCACCAGGATGCCGCGGGGCACTGAGCCATGTGGAACACGCCCAACATCCTGACGATGCTCCGAATCGCACTGATTCCGGTCTTCGTCGTCGTCTTCTATATCGATGCCCGTTGGGCGCCCTATGTCGCCGCGGGGATCTTCGGCGCGGCGGCCTTGACCGACTGGCTGGATGGCTACCTGGCGCGACGCTGGGGTCAGACCTCGCCGCTCGGCGCCTTTCTCGATCCAGTCGCCGACAAACTCATGGTCGCGGTCGCGCTGGTGCTGCTGGTGCAATATGACCCGCGCACACTGCTCGCCTTGCCCGCCGTGGTCATCATCGGGCGCGAGATCACGGTCTCCGCTCTGCGCGAATGGATGGCCGAGATCGGGTCGCGGGCCCAAGTGGCGGTGTCGATGACCGGCAAGATCAAGACGACGGCTCAGATGATCTCGATCGTGCTGCTGATCCTCCATGACACCATCTTTGGTCAGTGGGTCTATGTCCTCGGCCTGGTGCTGCTCCAGGTCGCGGCGATCCTGACGCTCTGGTCGATGTTTCTCTATCTGCGCGCAGCCTGGCCGAGCCTCTCGGGTCAAGCAGGCTCGACGACCAGCACCTGATCGGCGTTGCTGGGCTCTAGTTCAGCTGATGTTATCCGCCACACTCGTCGACCATCCTGGGTGTCTGGATCGAGGCTGTTCATACTGGACGCAGGGGTTTGATTGAACCGATGGGGAGTGATGATGGGGAGTGATGTCGGCGCGCGCTCGGTCTTGACAAGATCCGCAAAAGGCTTAAAATGCCGGTCTTCAAAGCGGGAATAGCTCAGTTGGTAGAGCACAACCTTGCCAAGGTTGGGGTCGCGAGTTCGAGTCTCGTTTCCCGCTCCAAATCATCGTACGGCGGCCATTCGGCCGCCGTTTTCGTTTGTCCGGATTGATCCATCCAGATGACGTCGACCAGTCCAACGGCGCGCGCTCACCGCCTGACTGGACGATCCGCTTGGCGTCTCCATGAGTGCTCCGCCGCGGAATCTATACCTCGGGATCGACGTGGCCATTGTCCTTCCTCGGGGCGAGGACGCTCCGACTCCCTTGGGAGTCGGGGTCTCCAGACCCCGAGTGAGGATCGTTCCACGCCGGCGGGCCAGATCCTGGTCGCCCTGAGCGCCCTGCCTCGTGATTGGCGCCGTGACTGTCCTTCCTCGGTGCGAGGACAGCCCAACGCCCTTGGGGTCAGGTCGCTACCCTAGAGTCGCGGCCCACGATCGACGAGTGGGCGGGTCTCGCGGTATCGAGCCATCCTGCACATACCATGGGCCTGAATTGAGCGCGGTTAGGCTGATGGGGCGTTTGCCAGTCCTGGAGTCCTACGATGTCTGTATCCTCCACTGTCCTTGCGAGTCTGCTCTCCATGATCGGTTGGATCCTGCTGAGTGCGCTGCTTCTCAATGGCGCACTCTGGATGCTGCAACCCGCGATGGTCTTCCATCCGACCCGCGTGCTGGTGGAGACCCCCGCCGACTGGGGGCTCGACTACGAGGATGTCGAGTTGATCGCGCGCGATGGCACGCTCCTACACGGTTGGTTCATCGATCATCCTGCCGCGACCCACACGCTGCTCTTCTTCCATGGCAATGCGGGCAACATCAGTCACCGTGGTGATTCGATCGCGATCCTTCAGCGTCTGGGGCTCTCGGTGCTGATCATCGACTATCGCGGCTATGGCCGCAGCGGCGGGCGTCCGAGCGAGGCTGGGCTCTATCTGGATGCGCAGGCGGCCTGGGATCATTTGATCGATGATCGGCGGATCGCCCCGGAACGGATCATCCTGTTCGGTCGCTCGCTGGGTGCCGGCGTGGCCGCCGATCTCGCCGCGCGGGTCAGACCAGCCGGCGTCATCCTGGAGGCGGGCTTCAGCTCGGCGCGCGACATGGCGCGCCATCTCTATCCAGTGCTCCACCATGTCCTGCTGATGCGCTACGATTTCGACGCCGCCGCCCGGCTCGGTCAGGTCCGTGCCCCGGTCCTCATCCTGCACAGCCAAGGTGACGAGATCGTCCCCGATGCATTGGGGCGTCGGCTGTTTGCCGCCGCCTCCGAGCCCAAGCGTTTCGTCACACTGCGCGGTGGCCACAATGATGGCTTTCTGGCGAGCCAACCGGACTATGCGCGGACCCTGGCTGAGTTCATCGCCACCCTGGACCCGTCGCCCGTGGCTGGAGCGCGCGACTGAGCGG
>RZZN01000314.1 GCA_009929855.1 Gammaproteobacteria bacterium | reverse complement strand
GGGGAGCGTCTCGGTCAGCATCGCGTTGAGAAAGTCGATGAGCAGTGCGCGGTTCTCCTCCGCGCCCAGCAGGGCCTTGAAGACACAGTCGACTTTCGGGTTGATGCTGCGTTGCATGCGCAGAGTGTACGGCCGCGGCGGTGCCTGGGCAACGCCCGCGCGATGGGTGCCGACGCGTCGCGTGCCTGGGGCGGAGTCGGGGAGGGCGTTGTTCATAGTCCCGTTGCGCCAGGCAAAGCCTGGAAGGAGAGGAAGATAGCGAACGGATAAGCCAATCGGAAACTCCTTTTTGCGACCCACCGGGTGCAAGTCCCGAGCCGGTAAGGAGTGGCCATCCACCGGAACCGAGTGTTGCGTGGTGTGGGAGCGATCCCGCCTGCGAAGCGTACACAGGGGGCGTGCAGGCCATGTGATAGAGCCCCGTCACTGAATCCAGCGGAGCCGACGTATTCGGGAGACCGGAAGGCAACAGTTTCGGCATCGCATCGGCCTGATGTCGAGACTCCGCCGGGGTCTGAGAGCAGGGCATGTATGCACGGGTCGTCCAGGAACCTGGGAGCGCTCAGTTGTTCCTTGCCCGAGACGCGGCACGGGCACCGCGGAAGAAGCCGCCCCGGCCCGACGGCGCTGGTCCGGCCGACGGGAGCGAACAGGGCCAACGGCAAGGTAGCGCCAAGCGAAGGCAACGAAGTGCGGCGCGATGGCGGCTGAGCAGTCAGAGTCGGCTGATAGTACCGTCGAGCGCGGGGAACGCACCCCAGCGGACCCGCGGGAGGGAAGCGGCCGATCGGTTGAGACAACGTCTGGAGGGACAGATGGCGCAAACATTGGGTTGCGAGACCATCACAACGAAACAAGAGACGATCGCGAACCTGGCGAGACAGGCGCCGGGGATGGTGCTGACCACGCTGGCGCACCACATCGATCTGATGTGGCTGGAGGAGGCGTACCGGCGCACGCGCAAGGACGGCGCGGTGGGTGTGGATGGCGTGACTGCCGAGGTGTACGAAGCGCGGCTGCAGGAGAACCTGAGCGACCTGCTTGAACGGTTCAAGAGCGGTCTTTATTGTGCGCCCCCGGTGCGACGCGTGCACATCCCCAAGGATGGAACGAAGAAGACTCGGCCGATCGGTATTCCGACGCTGGAGGACAAGATCCTTCAGCGCGCGGTGCTGATGGTGCTGGAGCCGGTCTACGAGCAGGACTTCCTGGACTGCTCCTACGGCTTTCGCCCTGGGCGTGGTCCCCATCAGGCGCTGCAGGCGCTGTGGGACGGGATCATGGACCTGCGGGGTGCCTGGGTGATCGACCTCGACATCCAAGCCTTCTTCGACAGCATGGAACGAACCCATCTTCATGCCTTTCTCGACCAACGGGTGCGTGACGGCGTGATCCGT
>RZZN01000115.1 GCA_009929855.1 Gammaproteobacteria bacterium | reverse complement strand
AAAGGAGTCGGGGCCTCCAGGCCCCGAGTGAGGATCCGCCCGCGCCATCAGACCAACTCGACGCCCGGCCCGCGTGAGCGTCCTGCCTCAGGATGCGCGGCGTGATGGCCCTTCCTCGGGGCGAGGACGCCCCGACTCCCCTGGGGGCCTCCAGGCCCAAAGGAGTCGGAGCCTCCAGGCCCCAGGGGAGTCGGGGCCTCCAGGCCCCGAGTGAGGATCCGCCCACGCCATCAGACCAACTCGACGCCCGGCCCGCGTGAGCGTCCTGCCTTAGGATGCGCGTCGCGATGGTCTTTCCTCGGGGCGAGGACGCCCCGACTCCCCTGAGGGGCCTCCGGGCCCAGGGGAGTCGGGGCCTCCAGGCCCCGAGTGAGGATCCGCCCACGCCATCAGACCAACTCGACGCCCGGCCCGCGTGAGCGTCCTGCCTCAGGATGCGCGGCGCGATGGTCCTTCCTCGGGGCGAGGACGCCCCGACTCCCCTAGGGGCCTCCAGGCCCAGGGGAGTCGGGGCCTCCAGGCCCAAAGGAGTCGGGCCCTCCAGGCCCCGAGTGAGGATCCGCCCGCGCCATCAGACCAACTCAACGCCCGGCCCGCGTGAGCGTCCTGCCTCAGGATGCGCGGCGCGATGGTCTTTCCTCGGGGCGAGGACGCCCCGACTCCCCTGGGCGGCCTCCGGCCTGCATTAATCTGTTATTTGCCCTCTACCCTCTACCCTCTACCCTCTACCCTTTGCCCTTCGCCCTCTGCCCTCTACCCTCCGGGCGCCTCTTCAGCTCCTCCAGTCCTTGTGATTGCAACGATCAAAAGTCATAATAGGCGGCTTTCTTTCCGGCAGGGTACTGTTCAGTGAACGCCGTGCACGGGTCCATCATCCGATAGAAGCGATGCTGATGAACGAGACCTCCGATCCTCCTCTGTCTCCTGACCACTCTGTCAGGTTCGATGTCGCGCACGGGTCGCTTCATGATCCGGAGGCCGCAACTGTGCAGCTCGCTTGTCATCGTGGTGAGTACGGCATGGCCCGGTTGAGTTTCCTGCGTCTGCGCGAGAGCTCGCAGCTGCAGCTTCTGGAGTCCATCCCGCGTGGTGAGGCGGTGCGGCTCGTCGGTGGTCTCTCGACCTACACGGTGGCTCGACTTTACGAGCGGGTGCCCAAGTCGCTCGGGCGCGCGATCGTGAGGGCGCTCCCCGAGAGTAAGCGACATGGGGTTTCGGTGATCCTCGACTATCGCCGCCGGATCTGACTGGGATCCTGGACGAGCGGCGGCGTGGCTTGCCCGCGCCAACCATCGAATCTAACGCATGGAGACCTTTCACCCCGGTCAGCGCTGGTTGAGCGAGACCCAACCCGAGCTCGGTCTGGGCGTGGTGGTCAGGGTCGATACACGGCGTGTCGAGATCGCTTACCCGGCGACCGGTGAGCGTCGTGTCTATGCACTGCCCGATCCACCCCTGGCGCGTCTACGACTCCAGGTGGGTGAATTGGCGCGCGATCGGCAAGGACGCGCGCTGGTGGTGCGCGCGCTGGAGTCCGCTGGCGATCTCTTGATCTATCAGTGCACGGATGAGTCGGGTCGAGCAGAGTCGCTTGCCGAATCCGATCTGGATGATCGGCTGCGTTTCAACCGGCCCCAACAGCGTCTACTCTCCGGTCGGCTCGACCCCGATCATTGGTTCGATCTGCGCTGGCGCACCTGGGATCAGGGGATGCGCGAGGCGCTCTCGCCGGTGCGTGGTCTCGTGGGCGCGCGTGTCGGGCTGATCGCGCATCAGCTCGACATCGCCCACGAGGTGGCGCGGCGTGACGCCCCGCGCGTGCTGCTGGCCGATGAAGTGGGTCTCGGCAAGACGATCGAGGCCGGTCTCATCCTGCATCGTCTGCTGCTGACCGGACGGGCGCGACGGGTCTTGGTGATCACGCCCGAGCCACTGCTGCATCAATGGCTGGTCGAGATGCGGCGCCGCTTCAATCTGCGCTTCGCGCTCTTCGATCCTGAGCGTCATGAGGCCAGCGGCGAGCCCAATCCGTTTCTGGGAGAACAGCAGATCCTCTGCGCGCTCGATTGGATCCTCGACTCGGCGCGGGCGCGTGAGAATCTGCTCGCCGGTCAGTGGGACCTCTTGGTGGTCGACGAGGCGCATCATCTGCAGTGGTCTCGTACGCAGGCCAGTCCAGCCTATGCGCTGGTGGAGTCGCTCGCGGGCCAGACCCCCGGTCTGTTGCTCTTGACCGCGACCCCTGAGCAACTGGGTCGTGCTGGCCATTTCGCGCGGCTGCGTCTGCTCGATCCACGACGCTTTCACGACGAGGATGCCTTCCTGGCCGAGGCGGCTGGGTATGCGCCAGTCGCCGCGGCCGCGGCGCGCCTGCTCGAGGGCGAGCCACTCGCGGATGCCGATCGCGCGCTGATCGCCGATCGATTGGGTGACCTGGATGGACTGGACGATGCCACCCTCATCGCGCGTCTGCTCGACCGGCATGGCACCGGGCGAGTCATGTTCCGCAATACCCGCGCGACGATCGAGGGGTTTCCCGAGCGCGAGTTGATCCTGTACCCGCTCCCCGAGCCGGCGGATTATCGGACCCTGTCCCCTGGGTTGGACCGTCTGGCGCCGGAGCGACACGCTGGGCTGGATTGGCTGGCGGTCGATCCGCGTATCCCGTGGCTGATCGATCGTCTGCGAAGTCTGCGCGGCGAGAAGGTGCTGCTCATCTGTGCCAGCGCGGCGACCGTGCGCGAGCTGCGCGAGGCCTTGCTGCGGCGCGCTGGGATCCATGCGGCGGTCTTCCACGAGGGGATGGAGATCCGCGAGCGCGATCGCGCGGCGGCCTATTTCGCCGCGGTCGAGGATGGCACCCCGATCCTGCTCTGCTCCGAGATCGGCAGCGAGGGCCGCAACTTCCAATTCGCTCATCATCTGGTCCTGTTCGACCTGCCGCTCGATCCGGATCTGCTGGAGCAGCGCATCGGTCGGCTCGATCGGATCGGCCAGACCCAGCGGATCCGCATCCATGTCCCCTATCTGGCGGGTGGTCCGGGCGAGGTCTTGGCGCGTTGGTATGCCGAGGGGCTGCAATCCTTCACGGCCATCTGTCCAGCGGCAGCGGCCGTGCGCGGGCAGCTCGATGATGCGCTCATGGCGGCGCTCGCCGATCCCGCGCGACTCGACGCATTGATCAGTGTGACACAGCAACTGGTCGCGCGGCTCAATGCCGAGCTGGCTGCTGGACGCGATCGACTGCTCGAGCTGCACTCGCATCGTCCCGAGCGCTCCGCGCCACTGGTGGCGGCGATCGCGCGTGCCGATGATGAGCGGACGGTGGCCGATTATCTCGAGCGTTTCTGGGATGCCTTCGGTGTCGAGCATGAGCCCGCGCCGGGTGGCTCGGTGGTCGTCCGTCCTGGTGCGCACATGCTGCAGGAACGCTTCCCGGGGCTCCCGCAAGACGGCCTGCAGGTGACCTTCGACCGCGCTCTGGGGTTGTCGCACGAGCATTGGGAGCTCCTGACCTGGGAGCATCCCATGACCCGTGCCGCCATGGAGCTCCTCACCGCCTCCGATCTCGGGAGTGCGGCCCTGACCCTGGTGCGGGATTCACGCTTCGCGCGCGCGAGCCTCTTGCTCGAGGCACTCTATGTCGCCGAGTGTCAGGCCGCGCCGGCGCTGGAGGTCGGACGTTTCCTGCCGCCGACGCTGCTGCGCGTGCTGATCGATGAGACGGGTCGAGACCGCGCGGCCGAGATCCCACCCGCGACCTTGAGGGGTCAGTCGCTCACGCGCCAGCACAGGTTGACACGGACACTGTTGGAGGCGCGCGGCGAGCGTGTGCCGGCTCTGATCGAGCGTGGCGAGACGCTGGCCCGTGCCGCGCTGGTCAAGCTCCAAGCGGCGGCGAACGCGCGCATGGAGCGGCTGCTCGATGAGGAGCTGAGCCGTCTGCAGGCGCTCGCGCGCGTCAATCCAAACGTGCGTCCAGAGGAGATCGCGGCGCTGCGCACGCGCCGCGCGCGGCTCGCCGAGGCGCTCGAACGGACCCATCTGCGTCTGGATGCGCTGCGACTCATCGTCACCGGCTGAAGGGTGCGATCCGGGCGATCGACGCTCAGAAGCTCACGCCCACGCCACCGCCGATCCCGCCGCTGCCGATCCCGATGCCGAGCCAGGGACGCGGGTAGGGCGCCCAGCTCGACTGTGGCGAGTTGGCTGGGTCGGGCCAGAGCCGCGTCCTGGTCTCGGTGAGGACCGGGAAGCGGTACTCGGCCTCGCCGACCCGACCGTCGCGTGGCGAGGCGATGCGTCCGGTCACCGTGATCGGGCGACCGGCGCGGTAGTCGGCGGGCTCGAGAAAGCCCGAGTGAAGGGCGATGAAGCGCCCCTCAGGTGGTCCGGAGGTCATGGGGCGCGCACAGTCGTCGAGACGGTAGCCGATGATCTCGATCTCGGTCTCGCGGGCCAGATTCTGGGTCCGCGCGATGACCCCGCCCCAGGTGACGACGACCCCCTCGCCTTGACCGAGCGCGACCACGTTGGCGGGTGTGAGACCCGAGGGGCCGAGCACCTCGAGACAGTTCTCGTCGCGGGTCGCGCAACCGCCGAGCACCAGCAGGATCGGGAGCATGATGAGTGCAGGCCGCATGTGGTCAACCTCCGCGTTGCTCGGGTTCAGTACCAGGGTCCATACCAGGGTCCACGCCAGGGACCATACCAGGGTCCATACCACGGCCGGTACCAGGGATAGTCGTAGGGTGGGTGCGCGATCAAGACCGGCGGTGGGTCGGGCCACAGATACCAGCTCTCGACACTCACCACTGGATAGCGATAGGAATAGGTTCCGATCGCTTGCGACTCGATCCGCGCGAGTGCGCCGACGACGGTCAGGCGGCGACCGCTCGGATAGTGCGCCGGATCAACGAACCCGGCAAGCTCGGCGATGAAGCGGCCCAATCCAGCGGCGGCCGGGTCGGGCTCGCCGCGCGTATCCAGCGGCCGGGCGAGGATCTCGATCGTGGTCGTGTCTGGATGATTGCGGACGCTCAGGATGCTGCCGCCCCAGCGCATCCGCTGTCCGATATGCGTGTCCGGTGCCTGTTGGACCACGGCGATGGTCGGGGAGGTTGGGGTGCTGGCGCGGATCGTCTCCGGAGGGCCGTTGCCCGCGCATCCCGGCAGCATCAGCGCGAGCATGAGCAATGCGGGCCATCGCCTTGCCCAGTGAGCAGGCGCGACCCGGTCATCTGGCCGGTCACGGGTCGCTGCTCCTGGTGATCCGAGCACGCGCTGGCGGGGCGGGAGAGGCGCGCTCATCATGGCGGATCAGGTTGGTGCGCGCTTGGATCCTTGCTCGCGATACTGCTCGAGCTCGGCCGCGCTGAGCGGACGCGCCTCCTCCTCGAGCATCACCGGGATGTCGTCGCGGATCGGATAGGCGAGCTGCGCCGCGACCGAGATCAGCTCGCCGCGCTCCTTGTCGAGGATCAGTGAGCCCTTGGTGACGGGACAGACCAGGATGTCGAGCAAGTGTTTATCGAGCATGCGTGTACTCCGCGCCTGGATGGTCGAGAGGGTTGGTTGGCCCCGCGGCCCGCGGTCGCGGGCGGGTTCGGCCGGATTGCTCATCCGAGCGGAGCCGGGATGATCGCGGGTTGGGCCTTGGGTTCGATTCTAGCGCGCCGCGCCGCTCGACAACCAGCCAGTTTCGACCGCGCGCGCCGCGGTGCTGGCGCGCGCGGTGCGAGCGCGTTGCCAGACGCATCATCCGGGCGCGGACTACTCATTACCCGTGACTTGGCGTAAACTACTCGTCACGCAATGGTTTACTGGAGCCGTGCCGATGGAGCGCGGCCTGTACCGACGACCACCAGGGAATATCAGCGGCTGGCCACGGGTGCGCATCGTCTCGCGATCACCAGGCCTTGCCATCTCATCTCTCATGATTCGACCGGAGGAGTCCACCATGGTCGCATTTGCCCAGCTGCATGCTCAGAACCACAAGATCACGGAGCTCTCGAACGTCTTTCTCTATCTGGTGAAGGACCGCTCCATGTGTGATACCGATGTCGCCTGCGACGTCTTCTTCGATCTGACCAATCGGGTGAAAGAGCACATGGAGCTGGTCGACCGTGAGATTTGTGGACAGCTCATCTCGCATCCGGACAATCGGGTGAAGAACACGGCCAACCGGTTTCTCTCCGGCTCCACCGAGATCAAGCGCATCTTCAACGCCTATGTGAAGCAGTGGTGCTCGCAGAAGTCGCGCTCGCTGAAGATCGAGGATCATCCCTCGTTCCTCCAGGATACCGAGCAGATGTTTGCCCTGGTGATGGATCGGATCCAGCGTGAGACCGAGCACCTCTATCCGCTGATCCGCAAGCTGGGGGAGGAGCAGCAGGTCGCCTAGCGGCCCGACCGGCCGGCTCGCCGAGTCGGCCGTGGTCCGGGTCCTCTCATGCTCGGCCACACCATCCCCGTCCCCCGGTGGCTTGGCCACACCCACACACCCACACCCATCCCACCCCTGGACCGCGTTGGCTTGGTCAGACCTGGTCGGCGTCGTGTGGCGAGGGTTGGAAGCGTCTCAGTCGCAGACTGTTGGTGACGACCAGTAGGCTCGAGAGGCTCATGGCCGCGGCGGCGAGCATGGGGTTGAGCAGCCAGCCGGTCAGCGGGTAGAAGACTCCGGCGGCGAGTGGGATGAGTGCGACATTGTAGCCATAGGCCCAGAGAAAATTGAGCCGGATGGTCCGCAGTGTACGTCGGGCGAGTGTGACTGCATCGGCGATGCCGCGTGGATCGCCTTGCATCAGGATGACCTCGCCAGCCTCCACGGCGATCTCGGTGCCAGTGCCGATC
>RZZN01000313.1 GCA_009929855.1 Gammaproteobacteria bacterium | reverse complement strand
ATTTGCGATCAAGACACCCCTCAGCGGATAGGAGACCGCCAGGAACCAACTCGCCAGGCACAAGAGTTGGGCCGCCAGGATGCCTGGGCTGTAGTGTGGGAGCGCCTGCTCGATGGCGACCGGAAGCGCCAGGTACACCGGACCGATGATCCACGGCAGGGTGAAGCTCATGCCGATCATTGGTCGCAGGGCATACTGATCGAAAGCCTCGGCGCGCGTGTGTCGATCCTGATTCAGAAGGAGCCGTCCCTCCATGACCTCACGGGTCGCACCTGGGATGTTGAGCACATAGCCGACGATCATGGTGCCGAGCGCGTAATAGCCCAGCTGCTCGAATCCCTGGGTTTGCGAGATGAGGACGCGATCGGCGGTGCGAATCATCAAGAGCGCGAGATCGAACAAGAGGGTCGGCAAGCCAATCGCGACCGCGCCGCGCAGGAGCCTCCAGCTGAAGCCGGCGCGCCATCCGGCAATGCGTTTGCGCAAGAACCACCACAGCAGGACCATCATGGCGATGATCTGGCCGATCAGCGCACCGTAAAGTCCATGCCAGAGCATCAAGGGCACGCTCGCCACGAGCAGGACCACCGCGGCGATATAGTTTCCGATACTCAAGAGCCTGAATCTTTGACTGCCTTTGAGCTCCGCGGTGAAATGGTCGGTGAGACAGGTCACCAAGGCTAGACCAGCCGTCAAGACCAAGCCGATACGCAGCTCGATCATCAGATCGGTGCTGAGGCTGGCGATGCCGATCAGGCTCGATGCCAGCAGCACATTCATCACCAATGAGAATTTGAGCACAGTCCCGCGCAACAGCCACACCCTGCGACCTTGACCACGGCCCTCCAGACGGGGTGTCAGATACCGCAGACCGCTGCGCGCGCCCAAATGAAGCCGTTGCGCATACATCGGCAGTGCACGCAAGAGACTGAAGATGCCGAAGTGCTCGGGCGACAGGAGTAGCGGTCTCAGAAAGGCCGTCACAGCACCCAGGAGTTGGCGAAAGGCATTGCTGGACGCGAACCAGAGAATGCTGTGCAGCACGGGCTCCTGTTTGGGGCTGTGCTGAGCCTTGTTCATTTGGGCTGACAGGGCGCATCGATCCGAGGAATCGAGAAGAGCAGCGGCAAACCCGAGAACTCCTCGAGGTCGCGCGGATTCTTGAAGCTGTGATCGAAGAACTCACGGATGAATCCGAGACTGAAGCCAGTGACCAGTCCAGCCAATAGACCCATGATCAACATCAGTGGACGATTCGGGAAGACTGGCTTATTGGTGGAATAGGCGCGATTGAGGATGCTGACGTAGAACATGGCCATCGAGGCATCGACATTGGTGTTGATCTCGGCCTCCTGACGACGTGTGAAAAATGTGGCATAAGACTGGCGAAGCAGCTCGGCCTCA
>RZZN01000312.1 GCA_009929855.1 Gammaproteobacteria bacterium | reverse complement strand
CAGTAGTTGAACTTTAGAATTTAACTATCAAAACTACTCTTAGTGACAACAAATTTTAGAATTAAAAAATCATTTTCGATAGGTTTTTAAACCCTCGAAAAAAATTTTTCATGGTTTCTTGCACAAAAATCATGAAACTATTTCCAAAGGAAATAAATAAGATAAAAACTCCTTCATTTAATAAGATGTTGGTTGTATTAGCTCAGGCTAATCAAAACATTTGTTTACAACAAGCTTGTGAGCAAACAGGAATATTTGCTCATTCTAAGCAAATATTAAATCATTTCAAGAATTTTAAACTCAAAGAAATTGAAGATTTCTTTTTGTTTTCATCTCTTGAAATTTTAAAACTAAGTATTCCTAAACTTAATTTGAGACAAATTAAGTTAGCAGTAGACATTACAGAAGAGGATTATTATGGCAAATTAGATAATCCTTATATTTGGACTAGAAATCCAGCTAAAGCTAAAAATGGAACAACTGGACATTTTAAATATTTGACAATTAGTTGTACATCCAAAGAATGTAAATTAATTTTGTTTAATATGTTGCTTGGTCCAGGATATCAAATTGATGATTTAATTCCACCAATTATTAATGAAATTAAGAAGTTGATAAAGATTCAACAAGTAACTTTTGATAGAGGTTTTGACAATCATAAATTAGTTTATGAATTAGAAAAGGTTAAAGTTAATTATATTATTTTTTCAAAAAAAAATAAAGCAACTAAAAATATTTTTGAAAATATTTGGATAGGTGAATCTTATTCAAAAATTAGAACTTTAGAATTTTACAAACTTGGGGATAAATACTCCTGCAAAGCAAAATTTATATATATTAAAGCTTTTCAGTTTGATAAAACTGAACAAGCTTATGATTGGATATTTATTACAAATATCTCTTTTAAATCAATTAGACATACGATTGCAAGTTATCGTAATCGTTGGGGAATTGAAACTACATTTAGAGTTTTAAAACAAGATTTTAGAATTAAAACCTGTTCTAAACATCAATCAGTAAGACTTATGTGCTTTGCATTTTCAATGTTGTTTTACAACATTTGGCAAATAGCCAAATATTTTATTTCAACCAAGATAAAAGCTAAAAGTTTCTTTGAAACATTAAGATTTGGTTTTAAGATTAAATTTAATCTGAAATATCAATATGAAAAAGAAATACTTGATTTTTTTAGTTTAAATTAACATTTAAATTTCAAAAACTAAGAAAATGCTTATTAGTTCTAGTTTTTACTATTTTTAATTTTTAAGAAAATCTCAAAAATCATTAAAAAATGAGATTTTGAGAATTTAAATCTTTATGAATTATGGAATTCAAATGAAAATTTTGATTTTAAATTCAATTTTTTTATAAAAAATATTTTTTTGAATCAAAAAGGTTCAACTACTG
>RZZN01000311.1 GCA_009929855.1 Gammaproteobacteria bacterium | reverse complement strand
CTGCCCGGAGCTGAACCGCATCGAGACGCTCTGGCATCTGGTCAAGCATTCCTGGATGCCTGCCAAGCACCGCGACGCCCCGACGCTGGAGCGTGACGTGGGCGAGATCCTGGACAATTTCGGCACGCGGTACCACATGGCTTTTTAGTGATAACGATTTTATGTGAACGTCTTACATCGGCGCGCAGAAGCGCGCGGAACTCCAAGATCGCGAGGTGAGCTGGCACATCGCCATGAAGCGCGGCACCCTCAAGGGGATGGACGCCGGCCCGCTGAAGGACCTGACCGAGCGTGCCGAGACGCTCAAGGCCAAAGTGCGCGCCCGCGTCGAACATCCGTTTCACTTGATCAAGAACCTGTCTCGTCATCGCAAGGTCCGCTACAAGGGCCTGGCCAAGAACCGCGCGCAGCTCGAGGTGCTGTTCGGGCTGGCCGACTTGGTTCTGGCAAGACCTGCGTTGTTGGCCTGACGTACCCGATGTGCGCCCGGCCTTCGCCGCCAGTCGGGGTCGAGCCCCCCATGCAACACTGAATGCGCCTGAAATGGGCCCATTTTGAGCCGATAAGTCACTTTACGTGTCGATGCGACGAACTGCCGGTACGCTCCTTCGCGAAACGGCCATTGATCAGCAGTTCCATGGCGTAGACGCCGTAACGGCCGGCTTCTGAGTGTAGCAAGCGGTCATCGCGGTGGCTGGCTTCGCTGAGCATGAAATGGTTCATGCCGCAGACGCGCCGTTGCGGGTCGAACAGACAGACGGCGATGCAGGAACCCAGCACCGTGGTCAGCAGGCTGTTGCTGTCGCTGACCACCACATGGTCGCCGGGATAGAGGCTGATGCGGGTCAGGGTCGGGTCGTGCAGAAACGGATAGCGACTCGGGCTCGCCGGACTGGTCATTAGAATGGGCCTCGCCTCATGGAAGGTGGAGGCCCATTCTAGTTGGCGGCCGGTACAATGGATAGAAAAAAATCAGATTCGCCAGCTGGTCAGAGGCGTGGCGCCCTTTTTTCCGCTACCAGCAGCACAGGCGCGTTGCTGCGGCCCAGCGGCCTCAGCTCCAGCACCTGCCAGTTCCGTGGTGACAGGGTGGCGAGATGGTGCTGCAGTCCCTGGTATTCCTCCAGGCCACCGGGATGGCCGGTATAGCTTACCAGAAGCAGCCGGCCGCCGGGTAGCAGGGCAGCAAGGGCGTCCTGTGCGGTGCGCAGGCTGCTGGCGGTGCCGGTGGCGGTGCGGTGGTCGCCGCCGGGCAGGTAGCCGAGATTGGCCAACACCACCTTCGGTTGGCGTGGCAGGAACAGCTCCAGCCGTTCGTGGCTCAGGGCGGCCAGAAAATTACCGTGCGGGCCAATCTGCTGGGGACGGCAGATGCGCTCGGCCGGCAGGCCGGCCGCGTGCAACAGGGCCAGACT
>RZZN01000310.1 GCA_009929855.1 Gammaproteobacteria bacterium | reverse complement strand
GGCTCGCGCAAGCGTATAATGAAAGGTGCCTAAGCCAATGATTAGACGCCAAATACGAGCCGCATTCGATGCCGATCCTACCCGCACTCGCCATTCAATTCCAGGGCCTTTTTCCGAACTCCGACCACGGCCGAGAACGCGCCCGCTGGTTCATTCTCACGCTGCAGGCGATCCTGTTGCCGATCACCGCCTCGCGTACCTCCAACCTGCTGCGCACCATCGCCACGCTCTTCGGCGTGGTGATCGGCGAGGCCAGGTACTACACCTTCATGGCCTCGGTGAAGCTGCCGTGGACGCGGATCTGGGCGGTGCTCTGGCGGGCGATCCCCGACCCCCTCACCGACGGGCGCCTGTTGGTGGTGCTGGACGACTCGATCAATCCGAAGACCGGCACCAAGGTGTTCGCCTGTCAGCGCAGCTTCGACCATGCCGCCAAGACCAATCAAAGCGCTTTTCCGTGGGCGCAGACCATCGTGACGCTCGGACTGCTGAAGGTCATTCACGGGCGCTGGTGCTGCCTGCCGCTGGCCTTCGCCTTTTACCTGCGCAGGGCGACTCTGGCGCTGCGCTGCGTGCGCATCCGCGGTCGGGCGCTCACCTTCGAGACCAAGTTCACCCAAGCCGTGCGCCTGATCCAGAGCTTCGCCGGGATCTTTGCGCGGGCGCCGATCCTGGTGGTCACCGACAGCTGGTTCGGCAACAACGGCTTGCTCAAGCCCTTGCGCCGGGCGCTCGGCTCCCGTGCGCATCTGCTCTCGCGTCTGCGCGTGAACGCGGTGCTCCACGACCTGCCGGTGGCCGTGCCGGGACGCGCCGGACGACCCCGCAAGTACGGGGAACGTCTGGGCAGTGTCAAGGCAATGCAGACCGCGCTGCGGGCCACCGCACGGACCTATTCGCTCAACCTCTACGGTCGGGTGCGCGACGTGGTGGCTGCCGAACAGGTGGTGATGCTCAAGACCCTGCGCTGCCAAGTGCGCGTGGTCTGGGTCTACCGGCGCACCCAATGGATCGCGCTGGTGACCACCGACCTGACCCTGTCCGTTGAGCAAATTATTGAAATCTATGGCGCTCGCTGGAAAATCGAAGCCGGATTCAGAGAAATCAAGCAGGAGATCGGCAGTGCCCAGACGCAGACCCGCAATCCCGATGCGGTCACCAACCATCTGCATTTCTGCATGGTGGCCACCACCATCACCTGGATCTACGGGGCCAGCTTGGAGCAGGCCCCCGCGCGGCGATACGCCGCTGCGCGTCGGACCGAATATGCCTTCGCCGATGTGCGCCGAGCACTCGCCCATGATCTCGCCGACGTGGGTTTCGGGGTCGATTGCGACGATCCCGGCCACGGCACCCGAAATTCCCTCATCGCTACAGTCATGGGGCTGGTCGCCTGAGGAAAACGAGAAACTTCAG
>RZZN01000309.1 GCA_009929855.1 Gammaproteobacteria bacterium | reverse complement strand
TTTCGCGAAGAGTTATCCATAGATGCCCCTCCGCGAGAATGGGTCCCCCATACTCGTCGGAGCGGAGGGGCAGCTGTGGGTAACTCGTGTTTGAGGAATATAATTGAAAGAAGCTTCTTGATTATTTGCAAAAAAATAGCTTGTTGGCAACAAACCCAATTTTCACCACAAAAGAAAGGATTAATATGTCAACAAGCTTCTTGTATCATACACAAGGGATTCGCAATTTCAAATATCAAAAGACTGAATATCAAGCAGGACAGGTTATTATATATATCCGGTCAAATGATGAGCACCCGTGCTGTCCAATTTGCCATTCAGCACACGTAGATACAACACAAACAGTTTGCCGTGATATTCGCGCGGTTCCCTCTGGCAATAAGAGCACTCTTCTGCGGGTTTTGATCAGGAGAATACGCTGTAAAGACTGCAAGGCATTTAAGCAGGAGCTTCTTCCGTTTTGTTCTGGAATGTATACGCGCTATACCCGTGCACTAGCGCGATATGTTGTTTCACTCAGAGCACATATGTCAATCAGCGCCGTTGCCCAGTTAACGGGGCTGCATTGGGAAACAGTCAAAAATATAGAAAAGGAAATGCTTAAGAAGAAATTCAAAAGGATACCACTTAAAGATGTCAAAATACTGGGAATTGATGAAGTTTATATGGGCAAGCAAATGGGCTTTCTTACCATTGTTCGTGATATGCTCAGTGGCCATGTGTTGTATGTTGCTAAAGGCAAAGGTGTGGAGGCTCTTAGTAAATTCAATCCTCGTATTCGCAAAAGAGCAAAGTACATTCAAGCAGTATGTATTGATATGTCCCATGCATATAGTGCGTGGTCCAAGATGATGTTGCCCCATGCGGATATTGTTTATGATCACTTTCATGTAATCAAGCTGATGAATGAGAAGCTTGATAGTCTGCGGCGACAGACAATGAATCAGTTGGATGAGGAGCAGAAGCGCGAGTTGAAATCCAAACGGCTTCTCCTGCTTCGAAACGAAGAATCATTGGATGAGAATGCTTTGGATAATCTTAAAAAGATTCGCTTTTTGTTCCGCGATTTGGGTACAGCTTCTCTTTTGAAGGAGTGTTTGCGCAGAATCTACATACTGGCCGATTGTTCGTATCATGCGAAATTGGCATTCCTGCTCTGGTGCGATAAAGCGGAAGCCTCCGGCATTTCATGCCTTGAAAAGATGGCTAAGGCTATTAAGCAAAGACTCCCAGGCCTTCTTGCCTATTGGAAACACAACAAAATCACCAGTGCCTCACAAGAAGGTTTTAACAATAAAATCGGGTGGTTGACTCGCCAGGCATATGGATATCGAGATGAAGAGTATCTTCATCTCAAAATCTTTGACCTTCCAAATCTATCAACTGTTAAGGTATTATAGTGTCTGAAATCCGAGAAGAACC
>RZZN01000308.1 GCA_009929855.1 Gammaproteobacteria bacterium | reverse complement strand
TTAAAATGGCAACGATTAATATAGAAGAAAATTCCACATCACTAATATCATCTATGATAACAAAAGAAGTATCTTCTAATTTAGATACTTGTAAAATAGTTGTACCTTTTAATTATGAGGTTAATATAGGGGATGAAATCAATTTATTTGATAAAAATTCCACTCTATTATTTAAAGGACTATGCCAAACAATAAAATTTGGTAATTCCAAAGAAATATTAGCATACGACTATGGTGTGCAATTAATGGATGTTAATGTGAATTTTATCTATATTGATTACAAAGCAGAGGATATTATAGAAGATATTGTTGCTAATAAAACCGATTTGACTTATGTATCTACTATAATAACAACTACTACTATACCACCATTTAGAGTTAAAGATAAAAGAGGTTGGGATGTTATAAATGAATTGTGCGAATTGTTAGGTGCTACTTTTAGAGTTGATAAAAACAAAAATTTCTATCTTGAAATTATAGAAGAAGACACATCGAGTGAAATAATCACAACCACAAATGCTGTTATAGATGGCGAGTGGGATGAAGAAGCTTCACAGCTTGTAAATAAAATTATTCTTATAGGAGATAAACAATTATTCGAAAAAACAGAAACATTCAATGGTAATGGTTCTACTGCGACTTTTACTTTAACAGAATTTCCAGTGGATATTAATGTGTCCGTTGGTGGAGTTGAAAAAGTTGGTTATGTTCAAGGTGCGACAGCAGTAGCAGATTATAAGATAGATAAGGGGACTAAAAATGTTACTTTTGAAACAGGTTCTATACCATCTAGTGGTACAAATAATGTAGTAATTAGATATACATTCTCCATAGACATAAAATTAGTATCTCAGGATAATGCTTCTATAACATTATATGGTGGTCCTAATAAAATCCCAAAAGAAAAGAAAATAACTAAACCCTATATTAACTCTTTTGCAGAAGCTAGAAAATTTGCTAATTTCTATTTAGGAATATATGCTTACCCACTAAGAACATCGGCTTGGTTTATCAATGACTATTCCAAATTCGAAAATTTCGTGCCAAATCAAATTATATCAGTAACAGATAGCATAAGAAATATTAGTGGGAATTTTATTATTAAAAAAGTTGAGAGAGAATTTCCTGGACAATTAAAGGTTGAAATAGGATGGAAAGAAGCCGATATTTTAGATTGGAGTAAAGAAGTTCAATTTAGAATTAAACAACTTGAAGAAACCGATGACAATTCTACTATATTACAAGAATATGATTTTATAGGGAATAATGTGCAAATTAATGTCGAGACAGAAGTTGAAAGACAACTATATAGGACATTACCTGATGATTATATGTATTTAGCCGATGAAATACCTAATATGATTGCTTGGTGGACAGGAGATAATACGATTATAGATAGATGTTTAAATTCTAATGATTTAACTTGGGTAA
>RZZN01000307.1 GCA_009929855.1 Gammaproteobacteria bacterium | reverse complement strand
CCTCAAAAATTATGTTCCGCATGAAGGGCAGATTGCTTTTCATTGGGGGATTCAAAATATATATCGGTTCGTTCTGATGATGGCGGGGATCAGGTCGGGAAAATGCCTTAGCGTTGATCAAGGTGTCCGCATGGCAGATGGAAGTGTTAAGTTGGCAGGTGAATTAAAAACTGGTGATGAAATTTTGGGATTTGATAATGTGTCTGGAGTTAGTATCCCTTCAAAAGTCACTGCAACAGAACGAACAGTTAAACAAACTGCAAGATATACTCTTTCAGATAAATCTGATTTTGTTTGTTCAACAGACCACGCTTTCCCGGTTTGGAACGCTAAACGAAAAAAGTTTCAAGAGTTTCCGATTGGGGAGATAGCAAAGCGATCTGATAATTATTTATATTTGCTCAGTTCAAAAGTTACACATTTTAATAAATTTGAAGAATTAGAAATTCATCCGTATTTACTTGGTGTTATTTTAGGTGATGGCGGAATAACTGCAAATGCTTGTGTTATTTCAACAGCAAATAAAGAGATTGTAAACGCTTGTGAAGAATTGTCAGGGTTAGAAATGCGGTATGCTAGTGGTTATGATTACAGACTTTCTTCAAATGCTCGTGACTCTAAAGGTTATAATACAAATCCTATTGTTACTGGATTACGAAAATTAAATTTAATGGGAACAAATTCACATACAAAATTTATACCAAATAAATATTTAACTGCTAGTGTTGGCGATAGAATGTCTTTACTTGCTGGTTTAGTTGATACAGACGGTACAGTAAATTCTGGTAATAAAAAAGGTCAAATAGAATTTTATTCATGCTCTAAGGCTTTAGTAGATGGAGTTTTATTTATTCTTAGGTCGTTAGGAATAAGATCAAGAATAAATATAAAAAGAGGTAAATATAATGGCAAAGAACATTTATCTTTTAGGATGACTTGGACGGATAATTTAGGATTGCCTTTGCGTGTTAAAAGTAAAGCTGATTTACTTAGACAAAGAAAAGCTCAATGCAGTGATCGTGTTTACGTTGTAAAAGAGGAAGTTTTAGGATTAAGACCTTGCATTGATATAAGCATTGACCATCCTTCTCATTTGTTTTTACTTGATAATTTTATTGCAACGCATAACACTTATAGCGGAGCCCGTGAAGCACTCCGTCAAGCATGGAACAGTAAACTGCCGATAAGTATTCCGTACGGGATTATTGCACCGACTTATCATATGTTAGACCGAACTACATGGCGTGAATTTAAATCAGCAGGGTCACCGCTTATCGCTAAAGACAACGATTCAAAGAAAATCATTACGCTTAAAAACGGACGTGAAGTGTTTGGGTTCTCGGCTGAAAATTACGATAAGATTCGGAACGTGACGTTGATGGGCTTCTGGGTTGATGAGGCGCGTGAGTGTAAAGACTTCGCAGGGCTTTGG